>NZ_JBMQUD010000067.1:0-66076 GCF_057359045.1 Adhaeribacter sp. | reverse complement strand
TAGATATGAGAACACACACAAAAGAAACGCAGAATGGTTTAACGCCCGATATGGCCATTCAATTCCTGAAAGAAGGAAACGAGCGCTTTATGAATAATTTAAAGGCCAATCGGAATTTGCTGCAGCAGGTAAACGAAACCGCTACCGGCCAGTTTCCTTTTGCTACTATTTTGAGTTGTATCGATTCCAGAACTTCGGCCGAATTAATCTTTGACCAAGGGTTAGGCGATATTTTCAGTATCCGGATTGCGGGTAATATTTTAAACGAAGATATATTGGGTAGCATGGAGTTTGCCTGTAAAGTAGCCGGTTCTAAATTGCTGGTTGTGCTGGGCCATACCAAATGCGGAGCCATTGTAGGCGCTTGTAACCAGGTTGAACTGGGTAATTTAACCACCTTGTTGAGCAAAGTAAAGCCGGCTATAGATTCTGAAACCCAAACTACTACTGAACGCACCGGTAAAAATCCGGAGTTTGTGCAGCATGTATCGGAAAACAACGTGCACCTTACCTTGCAACGCATCCGGAAAGAGAGTGATATTTTGGTTGAGATGGAACGCGCCGGACAAATTAAAATAGTAGGCGGCATGTACGATGTGGAAACCGGCCAGGTTCAGTTTTATGAAGATGCTCTGGAGCAAGAGCTGGTTTTAAATGAAGTCCAGGCAGAGGTCCTAAAGAGCTAAACTGTTTGTGTGATTTTGGGGTTTAATGAATAGTTAGTTAAAGCAGGCGTTGATTTATATCGCGCCTGCTTTTTTATATCAATATTTTTGGCTGCGCTGGTTTACGAATGTAATAATGCTGCCGGCAAGTTCAGGCTATTAAAACTATAGTAAAGCGTAGCATTTTAACGAGACTGCTTGGTTTGCATCGATGGGAGCGGTGGCTCTAAAGCCAGGTTCTTTTTTTTATTTTCTATATTAAAAGCCATTGGCAAGAGCCTATTCATTTTGGCCAAGCAAAATGAATAGGCTATAAACCAAAACAGCCCTCCGGAGAGGGCTGTTTTAAGATTTAACGTCTGAATAAAAATTAGACTTTAAATTTATTGGGTTACTACAAAAGTACTGCGTGGGCCACCGCTGGCAAATACCGCCCGGGCACGGGTTTTCTGACCCACTGAGAACATATACATACAAGCGTCGTCGGTGTAGTCCATGTAGTTCATGGTCATTTCGATTGGCGTACCCGCGCAAGTGCTGCGGTGTCCGGCTTCGGGGCAACCATAATTAGCAGTATTGTGGGTAGGGGTATCGTTTACCAAATCAGATCCGCAGGTAGCATCGCCCCAGATATGGCGCAGATTTAACCAGTGACCCACCTCGTGCGTAGCAGTACGGCCTAAATTATACGGAGCCGATAAATAACCAGTATTACCGAAATATTGCGGACCAATAACTACGCCATCGGTGCTAAGTGAACCACCGGGGAATTGCGCATAACCTAAAATACCACCCCCAATATTACACACCCAAATATTTAAATTATGTGCCGGATCAGTGGGGTCTATACCTCCTTGGCGGCTGCTTTTCATGGCATCGCGGGTGCCCCAGGAAGTTTTAGTAGAGCTTTTCCGGTTTACAGCTTTAAGTGTAAATGTTATATTCATATCACTTTTCAAATCGTCGAAAGCCGCAGTTTTAAAAATATCACCATTGGCTTTGGTAAAATCGGCCGTTAAAACATTAATCTGCGATTGTATTTGCGCATCGCTGATGTTTTCTCTGGTATCGTTTACGTTGTAAATAACATTTACAATTACCGGAATATTGATAGCTTGATCGCCTTCTACGGGCGTTCCGCCATCAGTACCGCCGCCACCAGTTCCCGGCTTTTTGTTATTAATGGTTCTCAGGCTTTGCTCAAATTTGCGGGTATGCGCCTCAATGGCTTCCATCTTTTTAATGAGGCCCGGATTCTCTTTTAGCTTTTCCTCAAAAACTTTCATACTGGCGCATCTTTCCACCACACCTTGAGCATCAGAAAAAGTAGAAGCCGAGAAAGTTTCTTCTACCGACTTATCGGCCGAACAACCAAAAAGAAAGGCCAAAGGCATGGTCACGCAAAGGGTTTTGTAAATTCTATTCATAAAATTGAAGGATTGTTTGAATGTTTGTAGAAAAATAAGTGTAAAAAACGAAATGTCAAACAAAATTTTAAATTATTTATACTATTTTTTGTAAATACATGAGAACAGCCTGTTTAAGAATATATAAATATGATTTTTACAATATTTATGCAGGCATAATAATAACTTAATTATTAGGATATTACCTTTTAATTACCTGCATCGTGATTGAATATTAAGTAACTTATTGCGCTTAAAAAATTAAGAGAGTAAACTATAAGTAATCTGCGGTTGCCGGTTAACCAGATAAGAAGGTTAAAATT
Source organism: Adhaeribacter sp. (assembly GCF_057359045.1). Lineage (NCBI taxonomy): Bacteria > Pseudomonadati > Bacteroidota > Cytophagia > Cytophagales > Hymenobacteraceae > Adhaeribacter > Adhaeribacter sp. The sequence goes on along the minus strand of NZ_JBMQUD010000067.1, from coordinate 63,682 downwards.
TGTTTAAGATAAAGTGTCTAGAGCCCGGATTTTAATTATGTATACTGATGAGAGGCAATGCTAAATTTTTTATAAGTTATACCGGATAGTATAAAATAACTTCTATAAGGGAAATACAATTTGTTCCCTTCCCACCAGTCATTCCCGGCGGGAATCTTATGCCTGGAAAGCGTCACAGGCAAATTCAGCGTTCTGTTTACTACCTGTTTATCTATCCCACGCAGAAGATTCTTTTGGAATGACCGATTGGGGAAGCTATTTGCCAGGCTGCTATGGAATACACTTTTTACTATTTACTATTTGGTATAAAATTATTTAAAGCGACAATAAATATTAAAAGCCGGCAGAATAAGCATAATTGCTATTGCCGGCTCTTAAAATTAGGAGGTAGTTTAATAAAATAAATTTAAGCTAATTGTCTTAAATCAACTGGAATTACCCTGGAAACACCGGGCTCTAACATGGTAATACCATAAATTACATCGGTAGAAGCCATGGTGCGTTTGTTGTGGGTTACTACAATAAATTGCGAGTCGCCGGAGAAAGTTTTAACAATGTTGTTGAACTTGTCAATATTGGCATCATCGAGCGGTGCATCTACCTCGTCGAAAATACAGAACGGTGCCGGTTTAAGTAAATAAATGGCAAACAGTAACGAAATAGCGGTTAACGTTTTTTCGCCACCCGAAAGCTGGTTTATGGTAAGCGGCCGCTTGCCTTTGGGCCGGGCCATAATCTCTATTTTAGATTCCAATGGGTTTTCCCGGTCCAAAATAATTAAATCGCAAGTATCTTCGTCGGAGAAAAGCGACCGGAAAACGCGGGTAAAGTTTTCTTTGATCATCTCAAAGGCTTCCAAAAACTTCTCTTTGGCAACCGTATCTATTTCGCTAATGGTTTGCAGCAGCGCATTTTTAGCGTTTATTAAATCAGCTTTTTGCTCTTTAATAAATTTATCGCGCTGGCTAATTTCTTCGTAAGCTTCGGCGGCCATGGGGTTTACCGGACCCATGTTATCGAGGCGGGTTTTAATGCTGCTTACCTGTGCGCTTAACTCTTCGTTGGTCAGTTCCAGGGGTTGCACTGGTAAATTGGCAAAGTCGGCTTCGCTGATGTTAAACTCCGCCGCCAGGCGCTCCCGAATAGCAACTAGTTTAATTTGCGTTTCGGATAAAGCCTGCTGCATCGAAATTAATATTTCATCGGCGTTTTGGCGTTTGCGTTGCAACTCCCGGATGTGCTTGTCTTTCGTATCGATGTCGCCGTGTAAGGTAAAGAAATCTTTTTCGAGTTTATCCAGCTCCTGGGTTAAAATATTCCGGTCAGCCAATAATGCATCCAGGTTATCCTGGTTGTCCAGCACAAATTCTTCGGCTGCCATTATTTCGTCTTCGGCGCGGCCTAGTTCATCTTGTTCGGCTTGTAAGCGCTGCCGGCCTGTTTCTAAAGATTTTTGCCGGTAATTAATTTCTTGCTGTAAACTGGCCAGGCGGTTTTTAAGCTGGTGGTATTTGATATTTTCTTCATTAAAAACCTGGTTTATTTGCTGGATAGAATCCTGGTGGCGAACCAGTAATTCCTGAAAAGAATTTACTTCCGATTCTAAACGCAGTAAATCTTGTTGCTGCATTTCGGCTTGGGGCACCAATTCGTAACTTTTGTAGCGCAAATCTTCCAGGCGTTCGGTCAGTTCGGCTTCTTTGTTCTGGCTGTTTTGCCGCAGCATATTATGTTGTTCGTGCCGGATGCGCAAACCCATTAATTCTTGCTGGTGCCCGGCAATCAGACGTTCCATTTCTTTAATGGCTTCTTGCTGGGTTTCCTGTTTCAGGTTTTGGATTACCAGTTGCTGGGTGTTAATTTTGATTTTCAACGTTTCGGCCGATTTAACCAATGCTTCCAGTTCCTGTGCCAGGTTTTCCAGGTTTTGCTTTCGGCCAATGCGGTTACCATCGAAAAGACCGACTGAGCCGCCCGAAATACTCAAAGGTTTTTTAATTACCGAACCATCGCGTAAAATAAACGTCCGGTGGTCGCCGCTAAAAAAATCGGGGGGGAGTTCCTGCGATATGAATACATCCTGCAACATGTACCGTAGCAATTGCTGGTATTTTTCGCCGGACTGAACTACTTCGTAAGCGGCTTTTAACTTGGCAGTAGAAACGGTAGGGCGCGCATCCAAATCTTCCAATTCGGCTAAAACAATAAAATTAGCGCGTCCTTTATTCTGGTTATTTAAAAGCAAAATGGCTTCTACCGCATCTTCGGTGGTATCTACCACAAAAAAATTCATGTAGGGCTCCAGAAAGCTTTCGATCAAAGATTTATATTCTTGCTCGCAAACAATTAAATCGGAGAGGAGCGGAGCTGGTTTTTCCCAGTTTTTAGATTTGTATAAAAATTTAATCGCATCCGGAAAACCTTCCAGATTATCTACCAACGATTTCGTTAAGTGGTACTGGTTTCTTTTGGCGTCTATTTTCCGGTTAAGCTCGGTTAATTCGGCGCGGGTTTGCTGCAATTCATTTTCGGTAGCTTCCAGGCGGTTGCGTAAATCGGCTTCGGCTTGCTGCAATTGTTCTAAATGGCTTTGGCGGTCGCCAAGTACCTCCTGCAACTCGGCCATACTGGCCAGAAACTTTTCTTCGTCTTCGGCTTCGTTTTGCTTGTGCTGGGTTAAACGTTCCAGTTCTGATGTTAAATTTACAATCTGCACCTGGGTTACTTCAATGGCTTGCCGCAACTGGTACAAACCGTGTTGTTTTTCCCGTTGCTGGTTTTGTACCTCGCCCAAAGACTTCTGCAGATCAGATTTATGATCATTGGCCTGGTTTATTTCCTGGCGCAATAAATTTACCTGCTGCTCCGACTCAACGTATTGCTGTTGTACCGTAAAAATATCGTTTTCGAGGTGCAATATGGTTTCCTGGGTTTGTTCCAGCGCCATGTTGTCCTGGCTAATCTGCTGCCGCAATAACCCAATGCGTTCTTTCAGGTAATTGGTCCGCTCCGACTTTAACTTTATCTCGTTTTCGAGCTGTCGGATGTGGTACGTTTTTCCGTTGGCTACTTTTTGCTGAGCCGCCAGGTGTTCCTGCAAGGAGTTTACCTGCGTTTTTTGCTCGGCCAGTTCTTCTTCTAAACCGTCCAGGTTTTGGGCCAGGTTTTTCTTAAGCTCGGTTTCGGCCTGTAAATTATTTTCTAAAGTAGTTAAGCTGGTAAGGTGGTGGGCTATATTCCGGCGGGCAAATTCTAAACTTAAAGTTTTGTGCTCTTCTTTCAGGCTGAAAAATTTTTCGCACAATTTGGCCTGCCGCTCCAGCGATTTTAAGTTTTTCTGAATTTCGAATAATACGTCTTCCAACCGTTCCAGGTCGGCGTCGGTTTCTTCCAGCTTGCGCAGGGTTTGCTTTTTGCGCACTTTAAACTTAGAAACCCCGGCGGCTTCTTCAAATAATAAACGGCGGGAGTTTTCTTTGTCGTTCAGGATTTCGTCTACCATTTTCAGCTCAATAATAGCGTAGCTATCCGAGCCAATGCCGGTATCCAGAAATAATTCGTTAATATCTTTTAACCGGCAGGGTACGCCGTTTAGCTGGTATTCGCTATCGCCGTTCCGGAAATATTTGCGGGTAACAATTACCTCGGAGTAAGCACTGGGCAATATTCCTTTGGTATTGTTAAATGTAATAGATACTTCGGCTAATTGCTGGGGCTTGCGGTTTTTAGAACCATTAAATATTACGTTCTCCATTTTATCGGAGCGTAAATTACGGGTCTTTTGTTCGCCGAGCACCCACCGGATGGCATCAACTATATTCGATTTACCACAGCCATTGGGGCCAACAATTCCGGTAATACCTTCGTCGAAATTAATTACTACTTTATCGCCGAAGCTTTTAAAACCTTTAATCTCTAATCTGGATACTTGCATTAATCTGGAGCAGAACTTACCAACTTAACGACAAAAATACATTATTTAGTTTACAGTGCCTAACCCTTGGGCCGGTAAGTAAACAATAGTAAAATGTAGCCCGTTGGCTTTAAGATTATATTATGGCGGCCCATCTAACTACTTCAATTCTACAGAGTGCTCACGTATTTTACTAAACTGCGCTTGGCAATGGGCAACAGCGATTGGTCGAAGGGGCATGATACTTTTGCCAAAATAACAAACGTAGCCGGATTGGGTAGATGCTTGTGGCGGCGTACCAAACTTACTTTCATGTTTTCGTAGGTATTGGTCAAGCCGCGGCGTACAGTATCTATGTGGCGGGTATTTATGCCGCGGTAGGTTTCGTAAGTATTCTGAAATATGGTCATCTGGTACTCGTAAACGCGGGTTTCCTTACCCGGATACTCATCCAGGAAAAAGTAACCGGCATCGCGGTAAAGCGGTGTTATACCTACTGGGCTAATTTCCAGATGGCTTTCTATAAAATCGTATACTTCGCGGCCATTTTGCAAAACGTGGTCGAAGCGGGGCGCGGCAAACTGCACAATTTCTTCAATTTCGCGCATGGTCTCATCGTCTTCCACAATTTTCTGATACACGATTTCAAGTTTATTAAAATCAGCGCGGCTAATACGTTGCGGAAACTTTTCGTAAACGAGCTTTTTGTGCTCTTTTACCTGCACCAGGTTATTGTAGTGCATGATTAGGTCAGAGAACACGGGGTACAAGCGTTTATGGGCAAATTCTTCTTTTACGCCTTCCAGGTAAGCAAGCAACAGATATTTTTTATACTCAAAATCTATCAGGCCATTTGTCAGCCAGTTAGGTTCAAGGTTTTTCATAAATCACGTATTTAGGTCCAATAATTTAATCAAGTTTAGTAGCAAATACAAACCTTAACTTTCTTAGAATGCTTTATGCTTTTGCCTTTAGACGAAATCACCCGCTTACATGTTACTATCTGGCAACCCTGTATAATCAAGAACTTTTATTTAATGTGGTCTTATGCGTGTACATGACAGATTAATTTTACTTTAAGAAAAATATTTTTTACAAATTGTAAAATAAACTTGACTTTCGTGTAAAAAATACTTTACATTTGCATACAATGTAAAAACAACCTATTTATGAGAACTCGTTATTTATTTCCCCATTCCTTTAAGAAAGTTGGATGGGTTATTTTGATCCCCGCCGTTATCCTTGGATTGCTCAAAATGCTAGAGATATTACCATTACCCGAATTAATTATTCCGGTTTTTAATACCATAGAAGGTGGGTTTATGGGCGAAAAAGGTTTTACCTGGACCACAAATGATATAACAGATGAATTATTGCTTATTCTGACAGTATTAGGCGCCCTAATGGTTACCTGCTCCCGCGAAAAAATTGAAGATGAATATATCACTAAAATCCGGCTGGAGTCTTTATTGTGGGCAACCTATTTTAATTTTGGCTTACTCATAGTGGCCACTATGTTTATTTATGGCTCGCCGTTTTTAATAGTGATGCAGTTTAACCTGGTAACGGTTTTATTAATTTTCCTGCTTCGGTTTAATTTTGTACTTGCCCGCAACGCTAAAGTAACCCATTATGAAGAATACGCTTAAGGTAGAAAGGGCTATCCGGAATTATACCCAGGAAGATTTAGCTAAACTAATTGGGGTTAGCCGGCAAACCATTAATGCCATGGAAGCTAATAAATACGTGCCTTCTACCTTGCTGGCACTTAAAATAGGGCGGATATTTGCCAAGTCTGTAGAAGAAATATTTATATTAGAAGATACTGATTAAGCCTTTATTGGGGCGAGAACTTAATTAACCGTACTTTTGTATTGCTTTTAAATATTAAAGTATGATTGTACTGCAACACACCGTCATTAGCGATGACGTGAAAGATAAATTTTTTGTTTGTAACCTGGAGAAATGCAAAGGTGCCTGTTGCGTGGAAGGGGATTTAGGAGCACCTCTAGCGGAAGAAGAGCTACAAATACTACAGGATAATTACGAGCATATTAAACCGTACCTCTCTGCCGAAGGGCTTAAAGCCATAGAAGAACAAGGACTGTACATAAAGGATTGGGAAGACGATTATTCTACAACTACCATTGGCAACCGCGAGTGCGCCTACGCTATTTATGATGAAAACCTGACCTTAAAATGCGGCATAGAGCAGGCTTACCTCGATGGAAAGATTTCCTGGAAAAAACCGATTTCCTGCCACTTATATCCTATCCGGATTACAAAATACGATGGCTTTGAAGCTTTAAACTACGATAAATGGCAGATCTGCAGCCCGGCTTGTAGTTTTGGGGCGGAATTAGGGGTGCCGGTCTATAGATTTTTGCGGGAGCCATTAATCCGGAAATACGGTTCAGAATGGTACCAGGAACTGGAGGAAATAATTGCCGAAGAAGAAAAAGTAAAATCCTGAAGCGTAATTATTAAAAAGTATACAGTTAGCTTAACAAAAAGCCCCGAATTATTCCGGGGCTTTTTTGTTAACAGTTTGGCTTATTTATAAATTACTAAAGTCGTAAGTATCCAGGTACTTGGTGGTAAAGTTACCGGATTTAAAATTTTCATCATCCATCATTTTCAGGTGGAACGGAATAGTGGTTTTTACGCCTTCAACTACAAATTCGCTTAAAGCCCGCTTCATTTTAACAATAGCTTCTTCGCGGGTTTGGGCACAAACAATTAATTTAGCAATCATAGAGTCGTAATTGGGCGGAATGGTGTAGCCGGCATACACGTGGGTATCTACCCGTACGCCATGACCACCCGGTATATGCAACGTGGTTATTTTACCCGGCGACGGTCTAAAACCATTGCCAGGATCCTCGGCATTAATCCGGCATTCTATGGCATGCATTTGCGGGTAATAATTTTTACCCGTAATAGGCACCCCGGCCGCCACTTTAATTTGCTCTTTTATTAAGTCGTAATTAATTACTTCTTCCGTAATGGGGTGTTCTACCTGAATACGCGTATTCATTTCCATAAAGTAGAAGTCCTTGTTTTTATCGACCAGAAACTCAATGGTACCAACACCTTCGTACTGTATAGCATTGGCGCCGGAAACTGCCGCTTTACCCATAGCATCGCGTAGTTTATCGTCGATGAAAGGAGAGGGGGTTTCTTCAATTAATTTCTGGTGCCGACGCTGAATACTGCAATCGCGTTCTGATAAATGACAGGCTTTGCCAAACTGGTCGCCTACTAACTGAATTTCTATGTGGCGGGGCTCTTCTACAAACTTTTCCAGGTACATGCCATCGTCGCCGAAAGCTGCTTTGGCTTCGGTACGGGCACTGTTCCAAGCCTTTTCAAACTCATCGTCTGAATTGATAATGCGCATACCGCGGCCACCACCACCAGCCGTAGCTTTAATAATTACCGGGTATTTAATTTTGTTCGCAATTTTTATGCCTTCTTCCACCGATTTTAATAAGCCCTCGGAGCCCGGTATGGTGGGTACCCCCGCTTTTTTCATGGTTGCTTTGGCCGATGATTTATCGCCCATGGCGTTGATCATTTCGGGGGTGGCACCAATAAATTTTATACCATTTTCCTGGCAAATGCGCGAAAAATCGGCATTTTCCGATAGAAAGCCGTAACCCGGGTGTATGGCGTCGGCGTTGGTTATTTCGGCAGCCGAAATAATGGTTGGAATATTCAGGTAAGAAGAAGCGCTGGGCGGCGGTCCGATACAAACCGCTTCGTCGGCGAAGCGCACGTGTAAACTTTCTTTATCGGCCGTAGAATAAACAGCAACCGTTTTAATGCCCATTTCCTTGCAGGTCCGGATAATCCGGAGGGCAATCTCGCCGCGGTTAGCTACTAATATTTTTTTGAACACAGATTTAGAATTAGAAATTAAAAATTAGAAATTAAAAATTGAAATCTTCAAAAATGCCCAATGCCTTCGCCTTGCAGCATTTTTAATTTTTAATTCATAATTAATTAGCTTGGGTCTACCAAGAACAATGGCTGGTCGTATTCTACCGGTGATGCATTATCTACCAATATTTTAACTAATTTACCCGAAACCTCCGATTCAATTTCATTAAAGAGTTTCATGGCTTCAATAATGCAAATAACCTGGCCCTTCTGGATTTCATCGCCCACATTTACGAAAGGTGCCGAATCTGGAGAAGAAGACTGATAAAGGGTACCAATCATAGGAGCTTTAATGGTTACATACCGGCTTTCATCGGTGGTAGCTGCCGGTTTAGGTGTGGCCGGGGCCGTAATGCTGGCTGGGTCGCTTACCATATTTAAGGCCGTATGGGCCTGAGCCGCTGGAGCCGGAGCCATTGCGGTTGGCGCTTCCGATACGTAACGGATTTTAGGCGTATCCGCGTCGCGCTTTACCGATAATTTAAATTCTTCCGTTTCTATGTCAACTTTATTCAGGCCAGATTTGGCAATAAAGTCGATTAGTTCTTGTAGTTCTTTTGGTTTCATATCCTATTTAACACGTTCGGCGTACGTATATGTACGTGTATCTACTTTAATCAATTCGTCCTGTTCGATAAAGAGCGGCACCTGAATAGTGGCCCCGGTTTCTACAATGGCGGCTTTAGAAGCGTTGGTAGCCGTATCGCCTTTTATGCCTGGCTCCGTATAAGTAATTCTGAGTTCTACAAATGGCGGTATTTCACAGGTAAGCGGCGTTTCTGTTTCGGCATGAAACAAAATGGTTACTTCCTGGCCATCTTTAAGTAAATCGGCAAAAGGCACCATCCGTTCTTCCAACACTACTTGTTCAAAAGTATTGGTATCCATAAAGGTGTACCCAAATTCGTCTTTAAATAAAAACTGGTGCGGCCGTTGTTCTACGCGGGCAGTGGTAATTTTAACGCCGGCGTTAAAGGTGTTATCAATTACTTTCCCGGTTTTAATATTTTTTAATTTTGTTCTTACAAAGGCGGGGCCTTTGCCCGGTTTAACGTGCTGAAATTCGGTTATAACATATAAATCGTTGTTATATTCCAGGCATAAACCATTTTTAAAATCCGCAGTAGTTGCCATTATGGGTTTTAATTATAAACTGATATTTGGTAGCGAAAATTTGAACTAATACAAAGGTAAAAAACTACCCATACCGGACAAGATTATTTTAACCGGATAGGTATAAGATAAAAAAGCCCTAAATCTGCATTTAGGGCACTATGGGTTTAGGCCGGGTTGGTATCGTAAGCCCATTTGATGTAAATCGAGCCCCAGGTAAAGCCGCCGCCAAAAGCTGCCAGTATAACGTTATCGCCTTTTTTTAACTGAGGTTCGTAATCCCACAAACACAAGGGTATGGTACCACTGGTGGTATTGCCGTACCGGTCTATGTTAAGCATTACTTTATCGCTGCCCACATTCATGCGTGCGGCGGTAGCATCAATAATTCGTTTGTTGGCCTGGTGTGGTACTAGCCAGGCAATATCGTCGCCGGTTAAATTATTCCGCTCCATTACTTCAGCGGCTACATCGGCCATGCCCTTTACGGCAAATTTAAATACCGTAGTACCTTCCTGGAAAACATAGTGTTCCTGGCGCGCTATAGTGTCGGCCGAGGCCGGATAACGGCTACCGCCTGCTTTCATGTTCAGGAATGCCGCTCCGGAGCCATCAGATTTTAATATTTCGTCTAAAACACCATACCCTTCGGTATTGGGTTCTAACATTACAGCGCCACCACCGTCGCCAAAAATTATACAGGTAGTCCGGTCTTTATAATTGATTATCGACGACATTTTATCGGCGCCCACAATAATTACTTTTTTATACCGGCCAGATTCTATATAATGAGCGCCGGTAGCCAGGGCAAAAATAAATCCCGAACAGGCAGCCTGCAAGTCATACCCAAAAGCATTTACCGCACCTACGGCATGGCAAATAAGGTTAGCCGTGGCCGGAAAAACCATATCGGGGGTAGTGGTGGCACAAATAAGTAAATCAACTTCTTCGGGCCGGGTATTGGTTTTGGCGAGCAAATCTTTAACCGCGATGTTACACATATAAGATGTGCCCATGCCTTCGCCTTTCAGAATACGGCGTTCCCGGATACCGGTGCGCGAAACAATCCATTCATCGTTTGTTTCTACCATGGTTTCCAGTTCTTTGTTTGTTAAAACATACTCTGGAACGTATCCGCTTACGCCGGTAATTGCAGCAGTAATTTTGGTCATATAAAAAGCAAAAGCCTAAACCGGATGGTTTAGGCGCTATAAATTTCTTTGAAATGTTCGAAAATATTCGCTCTTACCAGGTCTGAAGCCAGGTTAAGCATGTTGGCCGTTGCTACCGGGCTGGATACACCATGCCCGATTACCACATTGCCATTTACCCCTAAGATGGGGCTGCCGCCTACTGCTTCGTAGTTAAAGCGGTTAAAGAAAGGATCGACAATATTTTTGCTGGCCATAATATCGTAAATAGATTCGGCCATTTTTAAAATAACATTGCCGGTAAAACCATCGCATACAATTACGTTGGCTCTGTCGTTAAATAAATCGCGGCCTTCAATATTGCCCACGAAGTTAATAGTTTTATTCTCTTTTAAGAGCTGATAAGCAGCCTGGGTAAGTACGGTTCCTTTTCCTTCTTCTTCGCCCAGGTTCATTAAACCTACTTTTGGTTTATTTATACCCAGTACATATTTGGCATAAACATTACCAATTTCGCCAAATTGATTTAATACTTCGGGTTTGCAATCAGCATTGGCTCCTACATCCAGAAAAATGCCGGTACTACCATCGAGCTTAGGTAAGAGGTTGGCAATACAAGGCCGGATTACCCCTTCCACCGCTTTCACGCTAAACATAGCGCCCACCATCATAGCACCAGTATTACCAGCACTACAAAAGGCATCTACTTCTCTGGTTTTAAGCAAATAATACCCAACTCCAATGCTGGAGTTGGGTTTTTGCGTTAAAGCCTTGGTGGGATGTTCTCCCATTTGGATAACCTCCTCGGCATGAACAATAGCAATACGGGTAGAGCTGTAGCCCCTTTTTTCTAAATGCGATTTAATAATATCTTTCTTCCCAACCAGTACAATAGTAATATCATCACTTAAGTTTTGAGAAGCCAGAATGGCACCGTCAATAATAGCGTCAGGCGCAAAGTCGCCGCCCATAGCATCCAGGGCTATTTTCATGAAAATTTGGTTAAAAATTACACACTCAGAAAAAGGCAGCCGGGTTGTAAGGCTGTATTAGGCAACAGAGGTATAATTTTTTATAGCTAATTTGCCTTTGTGGTACAGATCGCCGTCTACAACATAAGCATAGTGGTAACGGTGTACCGTATCAGTGGTTGGGCAAACCGCTAATTGTTTTTCGCTTAATTTGTAATGCGTTCTTCTTTTATCTCTTCTGGTGCTGGAAATTCTACGTTTAGGATGTGCCATTTTTTATCTACTAATAAACTTTACTTTTTATTTAATTTTTACTTAAGTTCTTTAATATATCCCACCGCGGGTCAGCGGGGGCGTCCGGGTCATTTTCCGTTTCGTCGTCCTGGCCAGTACCTGAGGCGGTCGTATAAACCAAAATATCGCCTTCCTCAGAATAATCCACTTCAAACCGCGGGTGTAATTTCTTCATCGGAATAGCTAACCCAATAAAATCGAACAGGTGCTGGGCCAGATTAATGTTTTGGGTATCGTGCGTGATTTGCAAAACATTTTCGTCTAATTCCATTTCCTCTTCGCCGTATTTTACGAGCAAATTCTGCTCAATTGCCACCGGATAATCAAAATTTTCCAGGCTGCGGTCGCAGGTTAAGTTTACTACGCCTTTAATCTGAAAAGCCAGGTTTAACAACAGCGGCGATTTATCTAATACTACATGGGCCGTTAAATTGCCGCCATTTACCAGGTTATGGTCAAATAAGGCAAAAAAATCGTCCTGCAACTGGAAATCATACTCATGTTTTTTATCCTTGAGCTTTACCAGGTTTATATCGTATTCGTTCAGCTTCTTCACAATCCGGTTTTTCTAAACAAAGCGCAAAATTAGTTAAATTATCTTAATTTAAAAAATAAACATTAAGATTTAAAACTGCGAAACCGGTACAACTTGTCGTTTCCGGATTATGTCGCAAGCCAGAAATAAGGCTTCCCGGAAAGAGGTTTCGTTGGCCAGATTTTTACCAGCAATATCGTAAGCGGTCCCGTGGTCGGGGGAGGTACGCACCACCGGCAAACCGGCGGTAAAATTAACACCCGTTTCAAAAGCTAAGGTTTTAAACGGAATTAAACCTTGGTCGTGGTACATGGCCAAAACAGCATCTACCTGCCGGTAATGGCCCGTGCCAAAAAAGCCATCAGCCGGGAAAGGACCAAATAATAAATAGCCTTTTTCTTTAAGCTGCCGCAAAGCCGGTATAATAATTTCTGCTTCTTCTTTACCCAATAAACCATTTTCGCCGGCGTGCGGGTTTAAGCCCAACACCGCCACCCGGGGTTTCTGAATACCAAAATCTTTCTGCAGCGATTCTATTAACAAGGTAAGCTTTATTATCAGGAGCTCGGGGGTAAGGTTGTGCACTACCTCTTTTAACGGAATGTGACCGGTTAATGTGGCTACCCGCAAGCGGTCGCTAACCAAAAACATTAAGCTTTCGGGCGCATCAAAAAAAGAAGTTAAAAATTCGGTATGGCCCGGAAATTTAAATTCATCGGTTTGGATATTGTCTTTGTCGATAGGGGCGGTTACCAAACCATCTATTAAACCAGTTTTAAGATCCAGACAGGCAGCTTTTAAAGATTGTAAAGCGGCTTTGCCGGATTGCGGCGTTGGTTTACCGGGCGTTAATTCAAAGTCTTCTTCCCAAACATTCACTACATTTACCCGGCGTAAATCCAGGTTTTCGGCAGTTTTTAATTGCTGAAAAGAAAAATTTTCGAGACCCAGGCTTTTGCGTAATTTATTTACCAGCGGCCCGGAACCGTAAATGACGGGCGTACATAAATTGAGCAATCGGTTATCGGCTAAGGTTTTCAGGACCACCTCGGGCCCGATGCCATTTACATCACCGATACTAATGCCAATTTTAATTTTGTTTTTATTTTCCACGTGTTTGTTCTGATAGTTGGCGAATAACCGGCTACAAATATATAATACGGTTATTCTTTGGTGTTGGAATGGTTCGTTAAAAATTGATATAAAAGCCGCACCCCACTACCTGTACCATTTTTACCCCGGTAACCATCGCCCGCCGGAATATAAGCCGTACCTGCTATATCTAAATGAATCCAGTTGTAACTGGTAAAATATTCTAAAAATTTGCCGGCCGTAATGGCTCCGGCATCGGCCCCGCCTAAATTTTTAATATCTGCTATATCTGATTCTATTTGTTTCTGGTATTCTTCCCACAATGGCAACTCCACCAACCGTTCGTATACTTTATCACCGGCTTTCTTAAATGCCTGCACCATTTCTTCGGGCGCATTGCTCATCATGACCAATCCTTCTTTGCCAACCGCCCGGGCTGCTGCGCCGGTTAAGGTAGCTAAATCTATTACCAGTTCGGGGTTGTACTTCTGGGCAAAACTAAGCGCATCGGCTAATATTAAACGGCCTTCGGCATCGGTGTTCAGGACTTCTACAGTTTTGCCGCTGTACATGGTAATTATATCGCCCGGGGCAAAAGCCCGACCACCCGGCCGGTTATCGGTGGCTGGTATTAAGCCTATTACGTGTACAGGAACTTTGTTTTTAGCCAAAGCGTGCATGGCACCTACTACGGCGGCGGCACCCGCCATATCCGATTTCATCCAATCCATGCTGTTGGGTGTTGGTTTCAGGCTTAAACCGCCGGTATCGTACACTACTCCTTTGCCCACTAATACATATGGTTTAGTATTACGCGGGTTTTCGGGTTTCCACTCCAGAATATTAAAGGTAGGCGGGTCCAGGCTGCCCTGGTTTACGGCTAATAATCCCCCCATTTTTAATGCCCTGATTTGCAACTGATATAAAACCTGGGTGGTAAAACCGGCGGCATCGCCAATGGCGGCTATCTGTTCACTAAACATTTCGGCCGATTGATTATTATGCGGCTCATTTACCAAATCGCGGGCCAGGCAAACACCGGCCAGTACTTCGTTCAGTTCCTGTACTTCTTTCTCCGAAACGGTTTGATCGGTAATAACAATGGTGTGCAGGGTAGTGGCGCTACCATTTTCGGATTTATATTTAATAAATTCGTAGTTGCTCAGGTAAATGCCTTCGGCCAGATACGGCGATGCTTTGGTATACGTCCGATCACTTATCTGAATTTGCTCTACTTTATCTTCTTTCAGTTGTTTTTGTAAAGTATAGCCGGCTTTCCGGAGTTCTTCGTGGTAGGCGTGTACGTTGGGTTTTGCCGGTACCACTACTATATAATGCCGGTATGTATAGCGGTTTATTACTAACAATTTGCATTTTTGGCCTAGTTGCTGGCGTAAATATTCCTTTTCTTCCGGGCTAAAATCCTCGGGCATCTCTGCTAAATCTGGCCCAATTATTACTGCAGTGTCTTTATTTTTGTTTAATCTTGTGTCGTATTTCAGCTGGGTTGGCATAGGAATCGTATCTTTAACCGGCAATTTAACAAACTTTAATATTACGCAGACTTTAATCCGTAATGTTATCAAATTATTCCCTGGTCCGGAAAGGTACTAAATTTTAGCGTTTTGTTTTAAAGCACTCTTAATTATAAAGAAGATTTTTGGCAAACGCTTATAATGATAAAGTGTTGTAAAAACACAAATAATTAAAAGGCAATGATTTAGCCAGGTAATTTGCATTAAAATAAAACCGAACCAGTTTATACCGGTAAAATAAATATTCTGGATAGAACCTAAATAAGAACGAAGCAAGCTGCTTGGTTTAAAATAATATACATGCAAAAGGTAAGACCTAAAAAACACCTTGGTCAACATTTTTTAGCCGACCAGGAAATTGCCCGCAATATTGTGGGTTTGCTGCAGTTGCCCCGGGCTACGCATCAGGTACTGGAAATAGGCCCCGGCATGGGCGTACTTACCCAATATTTAATCCCGCAAAAAAACTTAGAACTGACCGTAATAGATATTGATGCTGAATCTATTGTTTACCTGAAAGAGCATTATCCGGCATTACGGGGCAAAATAATTCAGGCCGATTTTCTGAAAACAGATTTAGGCGGCATTTTTCCGGGGCATTTAAGTATAATTGGCAATTTCCCGTATAATATTTCGAGCCAGATATTTTTTAAAGTATTGGATCACCGGCACCAGGTTACCGAAGTAGTGGGCATGTTGCAGAAAGAAGTAGCCGAACGGATTGCCGCCCCACCCGGTTCTAAAGTTTACGGTATTTTAAGTGTACTGCTGCAGGCATATTATACTATCGAGTATAAATTTACGGTGCCGCCGCATGTTTTTGAACCACCGCCCAAGGTGCAATCGGCGGTAATCAGGTTAGAGCGCAACGATACGGTACAGCTTAATTGCAACGAGAAAAAATTTATTGAAGTAGTAAAGTTAAGTTTTGGCACCAGGCGTAAAACTTTACGAAATTGCCTGCGGCCCTACCAATTACCTGAAGCCGTAACCCAAGCCGAAATATTTAATAAACGCGCCGAGCAATTATCAGTAACTGATTTTGTAGAATTAACCAGGCTGATAGAAGCGAATACCTGAGATTATGCCATTTGAGATTACAAAAGAATACGTAGAACAGATTGAGGAAGCGGTAGAGCAGAAAAACTCGGAATTTATTATTTCGAGTATGGAAGACTTGTATCCGGCCGATATTACCACGGTGCTGTACGAGCTGAATACCGAGCAATCTAAATACGTGCTCGATTTGCTGGACCCGGAAGTGGGCGCCGAAATATTAAGTGGCCTGGATGCGGATGTACGAACCAACTTTCTTAAAAATTTCACAAGCGAAGAAGTAGCCCGCTACGTAAACCTGATGGACTCGGACGATGCCGTGGACATCCTGAACGAGCAGAAAGTACAATCGCGCGAAGAAATTATTTCGTACCTCGACAACGAAGAAAAAGCCGCTGACATTATTGACCTTCTGCACTACGAAGAAGATTCGGCAGGTGGTTTAATGGGGAAAGAACTCATCAAGGTAAACGTAAACTGGCAGGTACGGCAATGTATTGAAGAAATCAGGCGGCAAGCCGAAAATGTAGAGCAGGTATACGCCATTTATGTGGTAGACGACCGTGACCTGCTGGTCGGCCGCATTGCCATGAAAACCCTGATTTTATCGAACGATCACACGCCCATTGCCGAATTATTCGATGATGATGTCATCGCGATTGAAACCTACCGCAAAGATACCGAAGTGGTAGACGTGATGCAGAAGTACGATCTGGAAGCCATACCGGTAGTAGACTCGCAGGGTAAATTAATGGGCCGTATTACCATCGACGACGTAATAGACGTAATTCAGGAGCAAGCCGAAACCAATATTCAGCTCATGTCGGGTATTTCGGAAGACGTAGAAGAAGATGATAGCGTTTTCCGGTTATCGCGCGCCCGTTTGCCCTGGCTCATTATTGCCATGATCGGCGGTTTATTGGGGGCCAGGTTTATTAAATTATTCGAGTCTGAGATTGCCCTTATTCCGGCTATGGCCATGTTTACCCCGCTTATTACGGCCACCGGCGGCAACGTAGGCATTCAATCCTCGTCGCTTATTATTCAAACCTTAGCGAGTAAATCAGTTATATTCGATAACCTGACCCAACGTTTACTAAAAGTATTGCTGGTAGCGCTACTCAATGCCGTGGTAATTTCGTCGATGGTAATGGGTTTTAACCTCCTGTTTAAAGAAGAAACCAAGTTGGCCATTGTGGTATCGGTAGCCTTATTTAGTGTGGTATTGTTATCGTCTATAATGGGTACCATTACCCCCATGATTCTCGATCGCTTAGGCATTAACCCGGCGGTAGCGGCCGGCCCGTTTATTACCACCGCCAACGATTTACTTGGTTTAGCGGTTTATTTTTTAGTTGCCCATTTACTTTTATTGCCTTAATATTTATTTACACCATGACACCCCCGACCCTAAACTGCCTTATTATTGATTTTATGCATCCGACCATTGTACCGATGCTGCAGGAAATAGGTGTTACACCCGATTATCGCCCCAATATTACCCCCGCCGAAATAATAGAGATATTACCGCAATACAACGGCCTGATGGTGCGCAGTAAAATCTTTATCTCGGCCGATATAATTGCTGCCGGTACTAAATTAAAGTTTGTGGCGCGGGCCGGAGCCGGCGTCGATAATATAGATGAAGCTGCCCTGGCCAGCAAAAAAATCGCTTTATTAAATGCGCCCGAAGGCAACGCCGATGCGGTAGGAGAGTTTACTTTGGGTTTGCTGCTGGCTTTGTTCCGGAATATTGTTAAAGCCGACGATGAAGTACGGGCATATAATTGGCAACGGGAGGCCAACCGGGGCGAAGAAATAATGGGCAAAACCATTGGCTTAATTGGTTATGGCCACATGGGGCGCGCCTTTGCCCGGCGTTTAAGTGGGTTTAGTTGCCAGGTTTTGGCTTATGACCGCAACGACGGCTTGGCAGCCGATGCGTACGCCACCCTGGTGCCTTTAGAAGAAATTTATGCCCAGGCCGATGTAGTAAGTTTTCATATACCTTTCTTACCCGAAAACCGCCACTTCGGGAACGCCGATTTCTTTAACCGTTTTCAGAAAGATATCTGGTTGCTCAATACCGCTCGCGGCGAAGTACTGGACCAAACGGCGGTGGTGCAATTTTTAAAAACCGGGAAAATTAAAGGAGCCGCCCTGGATGTACTGGAAAACGAAAAGTTGGCTACCTTAACCCCGAAACAAAGAGAAAACTTTAATTATTTAGTTGAGGCGCGTCAGGTAATTCTAACGCCGCACATTGGCGGTTGGACGCACCAGTCTTACATCAAAATAAACGAAGTATTGGTGCACAAAATAAAAAATTTGCTGCTAAAATCTGGTGCTAGTTCAAGCCAAAGTACCTCATCCAATGCAAATATTACTTAAGATAGCTCTGTTAACTGAAGTGCCATTAACTATTTAAATTTAATAGTTAACGGCTGTAATATAATAAAGTAGAATTTACCTGCTTATTCACACTTTTTAGTCATTAATCTCGACTTTTAAAGTTTTATTTTCGTATTAGGGCTATATTTCTAAGGCAAATTATTCCGTTATAAATAATAATCTGAATAGGTAGCCGGAAAAAACTTATGTAACCAAATTCAGATAATTTTTATATCTTGCGTTAAGAACGGTCGGCAACAGACCGTTCTTTTTATTTTTACATGCTATTAGATAACTGATAATACTATTATGGGAAAAGTTTCTTATTACACTGCCGAGGGTTTGCAGAAGTTGAAAGATGAACTCGCTGACCTAAAAACCAAAGGCCGGTCTGAAGTAGCCAGGCAACTGGCCGAGGCCCGCGACAAAGGGGATTTAAGTGAAAATGCAGAGTACGATGCGGCCAAAGATGCCCAGGGCCATTTAGAACTCAAAATAGCTAAACTCGAAGAAGTTGTAGGCAATGCCCGGCTCATCGACGATTCGAATCTGGATATGAGCAAAGCCTTGATTTTATCGAAGGTTAAAATTAAAAACCTGAACAACGGCATGGTAATGGACTACTGCCTGGTTTCGGAAGAAGAAGCCAACTTGGCCGCCGGTAGAATATCGGTTAAATCGCCGATTGGTGCTGGCTTGTTGGGCAAATCGGTTGGCGATGTTGCCGAAATTACGATACCGGCCGGCAAAATTAAGTTTGAAATTCTGGAAATATCGCGTTAACCGGTATGGATTCAATATTCACCAAAATAGTTAGGGGCGAAGTTCCGGCCGAAAAAATAGTAGAAGACGATCGTTTTCTGGCTTTTCTGGATGTTTTTCCGTTGCAGAAAGGCCACACTTTGGTAATTCCGAAAGAGCAGGTTGATTATATTTTTGATTTAGACGATACGCTACTGGCCGATATGCAAATATTTGCGAAAAAAGTAGCGATTGCGCTTAAAAAAGCTACCGGCTGTAAGCGGGTGGGTGTGGCCGTAATTGGTTTGGAAGTTCCGCATGCGCACGTGCATCTAATTCCGATTAACCAAATGAACGACATGAACTTTAGCCAACCAAAACAAAAATTTTCCTCGGAAGAAATGGCCGATATTGCCGCAAAAATCCGGGAACAGCTTTAATCAACTTAAATAAAAAAAAGTAAGACCTTGCAGAAAGTATCTGTAAGGTCTTTTTTATTTTAGCCCGGCTTTATAGATTTAAAACCAAAACCACTTACGCTGATAATAATTTATGCAAACACCTAACAATCCTATTTGGCTCATGAGTTCGGCCTTTGATAAACTTACCTTATCGGATTTAATTGCCCGCGCTCAAATTATAGGCGTGCAGGGGATTGACTTATGCGTGTTCCGCCGCGATGGTACCCGCCAGGACCACGTGGCTACGCATCTGGATTACGAACAATTTACTTTAGACAATGCCAAGCGTACTATAGCAACGTTTAATACGGCTGGTTTAAAATTATCGGTGGGTGCTTTTGAAAACCTGATTGGCGGTCCGGAAGCGGAACGGCACAAAAATCAGGATCATTTATTAAAGCTAATCCGGATTGCACATTTGTTGGGCGGGAATGCCAATGGCGTAATGGTGGGTACGTTTGTTGGGTATAACCACGAATTAGGTAATCAGGAATATGGTTTTCAGAAAAACCTGGAAGAATACGCGCGGGTATTTACGCCAATTATTAAATACGCCGAGGATTTAGGTGTAACCGTTCTGTACGAAAATTGCCCCATGGAAGGTTGGCGTTCGGCTGCTCATACGGGTACTTTTAATAATTTAACGGGCGTGCTGGCGGCGCGTAAGCTCATGTATGCCCTTATTCCCAGTTTGGCGCACGGCGAAATATATGATCCCTCGCACGATGTTTGGCAGCACGTAGACCCAGTAGAGGTAATGCAGGAAACCGATTTTACAAGGTTACACCGTATACACGTAAAGGCTACGCGTAATTTACAGAACCGGGTACGTGCGTATTGGGGCGGTATGTACCCCATGCAAACCGTAGACAAAGCTTTGGCCGAAAAGGCCGGCGTTCCGGTTCCGGCCCACGATTGGGACCGGCATAATTACGAAGCCATGTTACCGGGCTTTGGTGGTTCCGACAGTATGGATTGGCGGGCCTTTGTAGATATGATTAAAGCCAAAGGTTTTACCGGTCCTTTTGAAATTGAAAATGAAGCTAAAAATTCAAAAGATACCGGCAATTTAGAAGCCATTACGCAAGGTTTTAAAGGAGCGGTTTACGCTTTAATGCCCATGCTGTGGCCGCTTACCGAGGCGGGTTACCAGTTTAACCATACAGCGCAAAAACCTTTAGCCGAAGTAACTACCCGCGATATTCCCGTGGTTACCATGGACCAGCTTACCTAAATGTAAAAGAGAGTAAAATTACTCGTTTACCTGAGTAATTATTTAATCCGATTCGGGTTTTCGGTCAGGAAGCTTTTCCAGGATTTGGTACCGGCCTGTGTGTTGTTACCTTTTTGGTAATGGTGGCACAACGCTACGGCCAAGGCATCGGTGGCGTCAAATAATTTAGGCAACAAAGGTAATTTTAAGGTTTGTTCCAGCATGTTGGCTACCTGTTCTTTAGAAGCGTTACCGTTGCCGGTTATAGATTGTTTTATTCGTTTAGGGGCGTATTCTACGTAAGGAATATCCCGCGATAAAGCGGCCGCAATGGCCACGCCCTGGGCACGGCCTAATTTAAGCATCGATTGCACGTTGTTCGAGTAAAACTGCGCCTCAATGGCCATTTCGTCGGGTAAATACTGGTTTATCAGGTCTAAGGTACCATCAAAAATGCGCTTTAATTTAACCGCGTGGTTCGTTACCTTTTTTAAGTTTATGGTATCGTAAGTAATAACTTTTACTTTAGCACCACTTACTTGTATTAAAGCGTAGCCCATAATAGTCGTGCCGGGGTCCACGCCCAAAATGAGTTTTTCCGTTAAAAGGGTAGGAGTTGATTTAATCATGTAAATACAAAGCTACGAACATAAAGGCAGCTTCTAAAATTCACTAAGTTTAAAGGAAAAAGTTTACCTTTAACTTTACAGCATTATAAGGTTAAGCAAACCTTAATATTTAGTAAAAATCAAAGCAAGCATAGTGTTATAAATGAATGATTTATACGCAGCTAATTCAGAATAAATAATATGATTACGGATAAATCCAGGTTTGCAGCGGCCATTAAGAAATTTGATGAAGTAAATAGCGAAGACCCGAACGTTGAAATGTGGGAGGGGAAAGCTTACCCGAAAGAAGTTTTGTATGCCCAACGCATGACCGCGTGTTTAAACCAGGTAGCACCCGACGCATCCGAAGCCCTGCAACTCGCCGTCCGGTGCCAGCATATTAGGCGGTGGGCCATCTCGCGCCAGGATTTTCCGTTGGGTGTGCAGGGTTATAACAAGTGGCGCAACAGTTTAAAAAAGTATCACGCCGAAGTTGCCGGCCAAATATTGATTGAATTAAATTACCCCATTGAAATAATTGAACGGGTGCAGTTCCTGGTTCAGAAGCGTCAGTTAAAAATAGACCCCGAAGTACAACTTCTGGAAGATATTATTTGCCTGGTGTTTATGCAAAATTATTTTCTGCCCTTTGCCCAGCAGCATCCCGAAGAAAAGGTGATAGACATTGTACAGAAAACCTGGGTAAAAATGACGCCGCAAGGCCAGCAGTTGGCCCTGCAATTAGATTTGCCGCCTATGGCGCAGGATTTAGTAGCCAAAGCTTTAGCTTAAATTATTAAATTAGAATTTATGATAGACAAGCGCTTTTTTCTGGCCGGAATTTACACCCTTGGAGCCGCGTTACTAACCAGTTTTGCGCCACCATTGCACCAACATAAAAAGAATAATTTAACTGATGTGGCCGCTCCGGCTAATCTGACAATGTATTGGATTGATACGGAAGGCGGAGCTGCCACTTTAATTGTTACGCCGGCCGGCGAATCGGTGCTAATTGATTCGGGTAACCCCGGCGGACGCGATGCCAACCGGATTGTAAAAGTAGCCCGGGAAGTAGCCGGCCTGAAACAAATTGATCATCTGGTAACTACCCACTGGCACAAAGACCATTATGGCGGCGCGGCCGAAGTAGCCCAGCAAATATCCATTGGGGAGTTGCACGACAAAGGTATTCCGGATAATTTACGGGAAGATGCAAACTTTGCAGATAATATTAAGCCCTACAGGCAAATAGCTGTACAAAAGCGGACCCAGCTTAAGCCCAACACAAATATTAACTTAAAGCGTTTAGCCAAAGGCTTACCCAATTTAAACCTGCGGGTAGTAGGGGCCGATAAAAAATTTGTACCGGTAGCGGCCCAGGTTAAAGCCGGAACTACTTGCGCAGAAACCACCACCAAAGCCGAAGACACCTCCGATAATGCCAACAGCCTGGTACTGGTTATGGATTACGGCCCGTTTCGTTTCTTCGACGGCGGCGACCTGACCTGGAATGTTGAAAAAACCTTGGTGTGCCCGCAAAATTTAATCGGAACGGTAGATGTTTACCAGGTAAACCACCATGGTCTGGACCAAAGTAATAACCCGATATTAATTAAAAATCTGGCTCCTACGGTTAGCATCATGAACAATGGTACGCGTAAAGGCTGTGGCCCGCAAACGGTTACTGCGTTGCGCCAAACTCCATCCATTCAGGCGGCATACCAGGTGCATAAAAATATCCGGGAAGATGCCGAATTTAATACCCAGGAAGAATATATTGCCAACCTGGAAGAAAACTGCCAGGCCAACTTTATAAAACTTACCGTGGCGCCCGACGGCAAAAAATACACCGTAAGCATACCGGCTAAAAACCACGAAAAAACATTTACTACTAAACTAAACCGTTAACCAAAACCAAACCCCTCTTATTCATGAAAATTAAATTGCAGGTGTTGTTTACAGCGCTTTTATTAAGCGGTTTAACTACCGCGGCCTTTGGCCAGACCCAACCAAAAACCAAAGCTAAACCTTCCCAACCTTTAACCATTATGGATTCTAACGTCGGATTATTACGCCACGTCGTAATATTTAAATTTAAAGATAGCTCTACGCCCGAGCAGATAAAAGAAGTAGAAAGAGCTTTTTCGGCGCTGCCGAGCAAAATTAACACCATTGTGGGTTATGAATGGGGAACCAACGTAAGTCCTGAAAACCACGCCCAGGGCTATACCCATTGTTTTTTGGTAACCTTTAAAGATGCCGCAGGCCGCGATTTTTATTTACCGCATCCGGCGCACAAAGAATTTGGCAAAATATTGGGGCCGCACTTAGATAAAGTGCTGGTTATCGATTTTGTCGGGCAAAAATAATATTTAATTACTTATAAAAAGCAAGGCCGTACTAGCACAAGTATTACGGCCTTGCTTTTCAATATTTATTTTAATTACCAGACTTAATCCTTAGCCCAATAAAATATTTCTTATTCCAGGTTATACCCTTCTTACTTATAAGCAAATTTTGAACAGCCGGTTTGTTACCATTTGGCCTTTCTCACGCAAAATTATAAACTTGCATTAGCTTTTAAAAATGTAAATCTACAACCTGCCCGATTACAATTATTGCCGGTGAACCTAGTTGTTTTTCCTGGGCAATTTGCGTAATGGTTTCTACTGTGCCCAATGCCAGCTGCTGGTTAGGCCGGGTGCCGTTCTGAATAATGGCTACGGGCGTTTGGCTTTTTCCTACCGCTTTAAATTGCTGCATTATTTCGCCCAGATTTTTCATCCCCATTAATATTACCACGGTGGCCGTAGACTGCGCCGCTAACTGAATGTCGCTGGAAATGTGGCCCTGGGTAGTAGCGCCCGTTATCACCCAAAAGCTTTCGCTCACGCCTCGGCTGGTTAAAGGAATATTACAAGCAGCAGGTACGGCTACCGAGCTGCTAATGCCCGGTACTACTTCTGTGGCTATGCCGTGCGCATTGGCATGCAGAATTTCTTCGTAACCTCGCCCAAAAATAAACGGATCGCCGCCTTTTAGCCGCACAATGTGGCCGTACTTTAGGGCGTAGCTTACAATTAGTTTATTTATTTCTTCCTGCGCGTACTCATGGTTGCCCGATCGTTTTCCGACAAATAACTTGGGGGCTGCCGCCGGAGCCAGGTCCAGCAACTCCGGATTAATTAAGGCATCGTACAGTACGGCATCGGCTTGGGCAAGGGCCTGGGCACCTCTTATGGTAAGCAAATCGGTAGCGCCCGGACCGGCACCAATTAAGGTAACTTTTGGCTTTTTGGCTGGCATGAAATTTTGCCGGTATTGATGTGCGGCAATATTAAGAGATTTATGGCAGGCAAACAAGCCTAAATTGCGCACTCAAATTTACTTCCGGCATATACTCTTATCGTAAAAGTAAATAATCTTCTAAAGCCAGCGCATCGGTTAGCAGGTAATGTAATTGCCGCCGCAGATTTTTGTATGCTGACATGGTTTTCAGCAACTGCCGGTTCCGGGGCCGGTTAAAATTTACGTTTAGGTTCTCGGCTACTGTACCGGTTTTTACCGGGTTCATAATCAATATCCGGTCGGCCATAAAAAGAGCATCATCTAGGTTTTGCGTTGCGTAAATAATGGTCCGGGGTTTAGGCTCCGAGTCTTGCAGGTTTAGTAAACTGATATGAAGTAAAGATTTATCGGTTTGGCTTAAAGGGTCAAACAGGTTATCGAGTAAAATTACCTGGTAGCCGGTGGCAAAGCGCATAGCCAATTTAGCCTGCTGCAACACAATGCCGGGTGCCTGGATCGGTGTTAAAAACTGATAAGCACCCAAACCCGCCGCCTTTAAATATCCTTTGGTAACCGATTGTTTTTGCGGATACGTTAAATGCGGCTGGCAAATTTTTACTACTTCGTAAACTTGGTCATAAAAATTTTGCAACGGAGATAAAGTTTGGAAGTAGTTAGAGGCAACTGGCAAATTATATTTCCGGAATGGTGTGGCCGCATAAACTTTTGTAGACGAAGGGTGCTGCTCCGGAAATAAATGCGCTAACCAATTCTGGCTACTTAAGCGCGAGCCCAGCAGAATAATAATTTCACCTTCGCAATTACTAAGATTAAAATCAGGATTAATTTGGTAACGGCCGTTGTTTACGGGTAAAACTGGGCCTAAAGCCTTTATTTCGTAGTAGCGCATTATTTTCATAAGCCTGAATTTTAAAGATATTCTACTATGGGGTTAATAAAATTTATACCTTTTAATTTGTGCCTTTCCGTGAAAGCAGCATTTAGTTTTAATATTAGTGTTTGTTAGACAATTTTTTGCATGACTAAAGCACTGCTTTCACCGGAAAGGGCTTAATGTTTTACTTACCTATCTATTTTAGATTAGTTTAAAATTAATTTAAAGTTAGATTATTAATTAATTAGCAGATATGCTGTTTAATTAAATATTATATAGTAAAACTAAATAAAAGGTTTAAAATTAACAACGAATGATTTAAAATATAGTAATTATTCAAAATAAGCCTTTCTAATTGATGTCTCCTGAGAAAACTTTTAATAAAATTAAATAAAAGCCCTCAAAAATTTAAGAGGTCATTTTAGAATTACTAAGGCAACATCTTTAATAAAAGTCAAAATTAACTTTAATCTTTGCGGGATAAACAATTAAATATTTACTCAGCATAAACAAAATTTGTATTGGGCAATAAGTTTAGATTACCTCCTTGGTTTATTCTTTTAGGCAAAGGATTAATTGTAGTTAGTACTTTTTATCTACTCTACGAAGCCATTCTTACTGAAAATACCCAGCCCGAAACCTGGATACTCTCTTTAATAAGCATTCTCCGGAAAGGTGAGGGGCAAGCCATTGTTTGGGCGGCTTTGCTAATCTTAATCAATTGGGGATTGGAGGCCCGCAAATGGCAATACTTGGCTGCAAAAGTTGAAAAAATCAGCTACTGGTCGGCTTGTAAGGCCGTTTTGGCGGGCATGAGCCTGGGGTTTATAACTCCTAACCGGGTGGGCGACTATGCGGGCCGAATTATGGCTTTGCGCAGTCGGCAGCGTTTAGAAGGTTTAGGCGCTATTTTCTTAGGCCGGTTTTGCCAGTTAACCATTACGGTGGCAGTGGGTTCGGTAGCTGTTCTGTACTTTCTGGCCCAATACAACCAGATTCATGTACCTGTTTTGGTAAGTATGGCTTTTAGCCTGGTTTTGGTAAACGGCTTATTGGCCATGCTGCTTTTCCAGCCGCAAATAATGGTAGCAGCGGTTTTGGTAGTACCGGCTTTAAAAAAATATATCCGGTATTTATCCGTAATTACGGCTTACTCGGCTTCTGAAATATTTCGTTTACTTCTTCTATCGTTTTGGCGCTACCTGGTATTTGTGGGGCAGTTTATGTTGTTGCTATATGCTTTTGGCGTACAGGTAAGCTGGTGGCAAATGGCTTTGGGTGTAAGTGGCACCTTTTTGCTTAAGTCGGTGGTGCCTTCGCTCAGTGCGCTCTCAGATTTAGGTATGCGGGAATTATCGGCCATCTATTTTTTTAATTTAATGGGCCAGTCTAAACTGCAGGTAATGAGCGCCAGTTTAAGTTTGTGGTTTTTAAATATAGCCTTGCCCAGCTTAACGGGTTTAGCCTTTGTAGCCAGTGCCAAGTGGCAATTAAAAAAAGATAAAAAGGTTAAATTTTAACCTTATGGTTACTCCTTTAAAAAGTAAAAGCGACCAGGTATTATCCTAGTCGCTTTTGTTTAGAAAACATTAATTTTTAAGCCTGTAAGCTCCAGCCCTGCCGATATTCACGGGTAACGAATTTATCAGCTTCCGGCGCATTGGTAAACTTCATGTTCACGGAATCCCACATTAATTTTTTGCCGGGTACGCGGGTGGCAATCATGCCCAACAGCATGGTTTCGGTTAAAGGAGCCGAATAATCGAAGCTGGCCGATGGTTGTATTTTGCCGTTTTTGGCGCAACGAACCCAATCCATTTCGTGGTTTTCGTTTTCAATGCGCGGAATGGTTTTGGCGGGTTGTTTGTAGCTGGCCATGCGCGATGCCGGTAATAAACGCGGGTTATCGCCGTACGTTTCGTGCATTAATTTTCCTTTATCACCCACAAATAATACCCCACCAGCTTTATTCATGTTTTCCTCCGGGCCTAACTCGGCGGGTTTAGGCGGCATTAAACCACCATCAAACCAAACCAAGGTAACGGGCGGTTTATTACCGCGGGCCGCAAATTCGTACGTAACCATGGTGCCGCTCGGGTAAGTGCCCGGGTCATTGGCGGTTCCGCCAAAAGGCGTGCTGGTTGCTTCTATACTAATGGGAGCGCCTAATTGTAGAGCCCAATTGGGTTGGTCTAACAAGTGAGCCCCCATATCGCCCAGGGCACCAACGCCATAATCTACCCAGCCCCGCCATTTAAACGGATGGTAAGCCGGGTTGTAAGGCCGCATAGGAGCGGGGCCCACAAATGAATCCCAGTCCAGATTAGCCGGTACAGCTACAGTTTCCTGGGGCCGCGCAATACCCTGGGGCCAGATGGGCCGGTTGGTCCAGGCGTATACGGTTCTAACAGCGCCAATAGCGCCATCGTTTACCCATTCGTGAATTAACCGGGAGCCTTCGCGGGAGTGCCCCTGGTTACCCATTTGGGTTACTATTTTGGCTTTGCGGGCTTCTAGCATGAGTGTACGGGCCTCGTGTACAGTATAGGTAAGCGGTTTTTGTACGTACAAATGTTTTTTACGCCTAATGGCTTCCATGGCAATAACGGCGTGGGTATGATCGGGCGTAGCAATAACAACGCCATCAATATCTTTACCCATTTTATCGAACATAACCCGGTAATCTTTAAACTGCTTGGCTTTAGAAAATTGAGAGTTTAAAAAATTAAAGTTTTCTATTTGCTGGTTTATATTGGCTCGATCTTTTTCGGTTTTGGCACTGGCTAATCTGTTCTGGGCATTCTTAATATCTGTCGGAATTTTAGCGTAAGCTTTGCCGGCAAAATCCCAGTCTACATCGCAAAGAGCCACAATATTCTGGCTTGCTAAATTGAGCAGGTTAGCGCGGCCCATGCCACCCACACCAATACCCGCAATATTCATTTTGTCGCTAGGGGCAATAAAGCCTGGCCCGCCTAAAACGTGTCGGGGAAAAATATAAAACGAAGCGGCAGCGAGGGCAGCCCCTTTAATAAACTGGCGGCGGCTATTCTGTGGTGATTTTTCGTCGGGGTTCTGCAGTAGTTCTCCTGTCATGGTAATGGGTTTTTAGTTGGCTGAGATTCTATTCGTTAGAATTTTTAATTGCGGCTTAAGTTATTAATAATTTTAAACTTTAAAATTTTATCAGCCGGATATTTAATGCAGTAATGACAGAAGAAGTAACCTGGGGCCCTGGTTAAAGCCGAAGAAGCATACAACCGGTTAATTTTTTACTAAAGTTTAATGTGTTTATTTTGTCCGGATTAATGCTTTTGGGTCAATTATAAGTTGTTTTATGTGGATGCTGTTGGGGTTACTGGTATTTCTTTACGGGTGGGTAATCCTGCGCCGGTGGTGGGCCTGGCTTAAACTTAAGCCGGTGGTGGTTCCGGCAACCTATCAACCCAAAACAACCCTTTCGGTAATTATTGCCCTTCGAAACGAAGAAACCCATATTTCAGATTTACTCCAAGATCTAAATAATCAGCAATATCCGGCACACTTACTGGAGGTTATTTTAGTAGATGATCACTCAGAAGACAGCACGGTTAAAGTAATATTGGCCAAAGCACCGGAATTTAAATTTAAATACCGCCTGGTAAAACTAAGCGAAGTAACTACTTTAACCGGCAAGAAAGCCGCCATTGGCAGCGGCATTGCATCGGCGGCCGGCGAATTACTTGTATTTACCGATGGCGATTGCCGCGTGCCACCGCAATGGCTCCAACACCTGGAATATTTGTACACCAGCCGCCAGGCCAAATTTATCAGCGGCCCGGTTAGGTACCACCATTCCAATAATATTTTTAAGCAAATGCAATTATTAGAATTTGCCAGCCTGATTGGCACCGGGGGGAGTTCTATTGCTTTGGGCAAGCCCAACATGTGCAACGGGGCCAACATGGCTTATCCGCGGGAAATATTTAATCAGATAGGCGGTTTTAGCGGCAACGACCACATTCCGTCCGGCGACGACGAATTTATTATGCACAAAGTGCAGCGACTTTATCCGGGTAAAATATTCTTTTTAAAAGCCAGCGCTGCTACGGTTGTTACCGATGCCAAATCTAGTTTAACCGATTTTCTGGCCCAACGCACCCGCTGGGCCAGTAAGTGGCCCGCTTACCAAAAAGCAAATATTAAAGCACTGGCTGTTTTGGTTTTTAGTATAAATTTTGGTTTATTTTTGGCAGCTTTAGCCGTGCTACTGGGTTTTGCCGAATATAAGCCTTTGCTTTTATTACTAAGTTTTAAGATACTGATAGACATATTATTTTTGGTGCCGGTGTTACAGTTCTTCCGGAAAGGTAAATACTGGGTTGGCATTATTCCCTTACAAATCATTTATATCCCTTACGTAGTACTAACGGCTTTAGCCGGTTTAAAAGGAACGTATAGCTGGAAGGGTCGGCAAATCCGTAAAAATTAGTTTGCAGCCCGGTTACATAGATAAAAAATAAAATAGCGTGGAGCGGTCAGAATTATTGCCAGCAAACACATAACTAATTTAAAGATAAAATGAACGATATTGAGTACGATATTCTGGATGAATTATATTTTGTAACGCCCTTCCGGGATATTGCCACCGCTGTAAATATAGAAGAAGATGAGTTGTGCCGGCATTTACAAGAGCTAGTAAATAAAGGCTACGTGAAAGCTTTTTACCCCGACCCGGATACCGAAGTAGAATTAGAAGCAAATCAGTTTCGGCAAAACTGCCCTAAATATTTTTTCTTGGCTACCAAAGCCGGGCTCATGCTGCATAATTCACGCTAAATGGCTGTTAAAACTGGCATAGTGTCGGCGTCTCGGCCTCCTTCTTTTTATATTCGGCAACGCCTTTGGCGCAATAAACCCGCTATGGCCGGCTTGTTTGTTATTTTACTAGCCGCAGGTGCAGCTATTTTGGGCTATCTCATTTTACCTGATGCTACTCCCAACGCAAACGATTCTATTGTGCAGTTACAAAAGAAGCCGCCTGGTTTTACCGTAAAAGTGCTGCGCGTACTAAACCCCAATATTCATACAGAAGAGCCGGCTTTAATCTATAAAATGCTATGGGGAGCCGAGAAAACTTTTACTGAAATTCCGATTGGGCCTTATTACCTAACCGGAGATACCTTGGTAGCTGAGCCGTATATTAAAATGAAAGCCTTGCCGCAGGAAAATATTAAGTTGGCTTTAAGCCAGTTGGTACCCGTCGACTCGGGCCAGGGTACTAAACCAACCGTACAAAACGTTGTGGGTACTAAGCATTACCTGTTAGGTACCGATAGGGCCGGGCGCGATGTACTTAGCCGTTTAGTATTGGGTACACGTATTTCGCTCGGTATTGGGTTAGTAGCGGTATTAATATCCGTATTAGTAGGTATTTTAATTGGCGCTATTGCGGGGTATTTTGGTGGGGTAGTAGATAAAGCTATGTTGTTTTTAATGACAGTGGTGTGGTCGGTGCCCAGTATCATGTTGGTAATCGCTATTTCATTGGCGCTCAACAGCAAAGGCATTTGGGTATCTTTTGTGGCCGTAGGCTTAACCATGTGGGTAGATGTGGCCCGGGTAGTACGCGGACAATTTTTAAGTTTAAAAGAAAAGACGTATATTGAGGCTGCAAAAGTGTTGGGTTTGCCCCGGCACCGGATTATATTGAATCATTTGCTTCCCAACATGACAGGGCCGCTTATTGTAATAGCCACCGCTAATTTTGCCTCGGCTATACTCATGGAGGCTGGTTTAAGTTTTTTGGGGCTGGGGGTGCAGCCGCCAGCTCCATCCTGGGGAATGATGGTCAGTGAAGGCTTTCAACTAATTGGAGCAAAAGCCGGTCTTTTTTTAATATTATTTCCGAGTGCTCTGATAAGTTTATTGGTGTTGAGTTTTAATTTGCTCGGAAACGGGCTACGTGATGCATATGACCCTAAAATCCTCCTTACCAGTTCCCATGGCTGAAGCCGCGGCCGTAAAGAAGGAATTAAACCTGAAAAAACTGGAGCTTTCGGCCTTACTGGAAATTACCCAGGCCATAAACGCCAATATTTCTGAATTTTCGCTTTATAAAATATTCCATTTTACGCTGCTGGCCCAGTTGCACATAAACCGGTTAACCTTGTTTGTGCACGACGATGCCTGGGAATGCAAAGTTTGTTTTGGTACCACTTACAACTTTAAAAACCTGGAAGAGCTGCCGGCCGCTGTTAAAGGTATTACGGAGATTAGCTACATTTCTGATTTAAACCTCGATGCCCGCTGGCAGGAATTTGAAACCGTAATCCCGGTTTTTCAGAACAACAAAATACTGGCCTTTGTCATGATTGGCAATTCGCTGGCTTATTATTCTGATATTGCAGCACTTTCTTTTGTGCAGACCATCAGCAATATAATTATTGTGGCCATGCAAAACCGCAAGTTGGCCCGCCAGCGTTTAGCCGAAGAAGCCATCCGGAACGAGATTAAAATTGCCCGCGAAGTGCAAACCATGCTGTTCCCCAAATCGCTGCCCAATAACCAACAGGTAGCGGTGCACGCCAGCTACATTCCGCACTCTTCCATTGGCGGCGATTATTACGATTGTGTTACCATTAACGAAGACCAGTTTTTGTTTTGCGTGGCCGATGTTTCCGGAAAAGGCGTACCGGCATCTTTGCTGATGTCTAACTTTCAGGCGGGTTTACGCACCATTTTGCGCCAGACCAACGATCTGGTAAAAGTAGTAAACGAATTAAATTACCTGATTTACAACAATGCGATTGCCGAAAAATTTATTACCTCATTTTTAGGTATTTACAATCGACAAACCCGCGAATTGCAGTACATCAATGCCGGTCATAATGCCCCCATTATGCTTTACCAGGATAATTCTTACCAATTATTAACCGAAGGCAGTACCATGTTGGGCATTTTTGATGAACTTCCTTTTATCTCGGTAACCCGTTTTCAGGTACCGCAAAAATCTTTATTGCTCTGCTATACCGATGGGCTAACCGAGGTATTTAACCAAAATGAAGATGAATTTGGTATTGATAATACCGTAAGCTTTTTACAGAATAACCGCTTTTTAAGCTTGCCTAAATTGCACGAATCTTTACTCGATGAAATAAAAATGCATAACCAGGGAAGTACCGCTTTCCAGGACGATATTACCTTACTTTCCTGCCGTTTTAAATAATATACACAGGCTAATAAATTACTATTTGGTTAATTTATTAGCCGAGTGATATTTCTATTTATTTGTTTAATTAAAAGTATAAGCTGGTTAATTGCGCCGCTAACTAACGGTTTCTCCATAAACCGCTTTTAAAAATATATGACCCCCGACACAATGTATCCGGCTGCACGCAACTTAGCCGAAATTCTTCAAAAACATTTTGCCGAACACTTTGCGGAAGCTCGCCGGTTAAAACGCATCCATTTGGGCAACGAACCCACGGCAGAAGTAATCGAGAAAATTGTTGATACGGCTTTTTGGGCCAGCTTGCGGCGCGAAGAAGGCCATTCGCCCAAAATATCGCTGGTTTATTTAAACCCGGAACTTGCCGGGCAAATAATGCAATTTGAGCAGCAGCTACCTTTAACGCCAGACGTACTTACCAAATTAAGTCCGGCTGTAGAACGCCCGGGTATACACCTTGGGGTTTGGAGCGATGGTGGCGAATTATACGTTTGGGGCGCCGTGCGTTCTATCCCGGGCTTATGTTTTGTGCTGGAAGTAGTAGAGCCGGGTTTATTGGTAATTAAGCACCGGCGGCTCGATGGCTTCGGTAAATTTGCGAATGTGGCCGTACTAAAAGGCCAGCAAATTAAAATTATTGATGAACACAGCGCCAGCCTGAAAGAATGTCCGGCTTTAATTTCGTCGCTGTTGGGATTTACCACGCCATCTTTGTGGAATCATTCGGTTAACGTTTTAATTCAGTTGGCTATATCTATGCGGGCGCACGGCCGGGGAGGAACTTTACTGGTGGTACCGGCCAACAGCACTTCCTGGACCGATTCGATTATTCAACCCATTCCTTATTCTGTTTTTCCGGCTTACGAAGGTTTGGCCACGCTCATGCAACAAGACCCGAAGGAGAGAAGCCAGAATATTTGGCTGGGAGCTTTGCGGCAAGCCGTAGATGGGGTGGCCGGTTTAACGGCTGTAGACGGCGCTACCATTATTAGCGATACCTACGAGTTATTGGCCTTTGGTGCCAAAATAGGGCGACCCGAAGGCCACGCACCAGTAACCGAAATGCTGGTAACGGAGCCGGTAATCGGTAGCAAGGCCCAAATCATTCATCCGGCTAAAAACGGCGGCACCCGGCATTTATCGGCGGCGCAATTTGTGCACGATCAACGCGATGCCATGGCTTTGGTAGCGTCGCAAGATGGGCGCTTTACCATTTTTGCGTGGTCGCCGTGCGAGTTAATGGTGCAGGCCCACCGGATAGATACTTTACTTTTATAAATCTGAAAATCAGCAATATTATTTAAGAGAATTTTTAATTTCCTGGGCCATTTGTAAGTGCTGCCGCAGGGCGGGCAAAGTTTTTTCGGCAAAAGCTTTTACCTCGGTGTCTAATTCATTGTTGCTGGCAGCTTCGGTAAAAAGTTTTATATCTTCCTGGTGGTCGGTTACCATCATATCCATGTATTTCCGGTCGAAGGTTGCGCCTTGTAACTCGGCTAATTCGTTAATATGTTTTTGGTGTTTTTCGGCGGGGGCTGCCGGTACCACAATATTTTTGGCGGTGCCTAGTAAATTTAGTTGCTCGCTGGCTTTGACGTGATCGGTTTCCATTTGTTTGCCAAATACCTTTACCTGGTCGTTCTGACTTTGCTTTTGCGCCAGTTTACCCAAAGCAATTTCGGTTAAACTACCGCTGGCAGCCTCTACCATAAAGTCAGAAGCCACTTTATGTTTTTCTTCGGCTGCGCCCGAAATATCATTTTTCTGGGTAGCCTTATTTGTTTGCTCCGCGGTTTCAATCGAAGTTTTATCCGACGAACCAGCGTTACACGCCAAAGTTAAATAACCTGCCGAAATGACCAGGAAATGAATTATTAATTTTTTCATAATCAGTTTTATACAATTTAGAGCGTTTGGCTATACGGGTTAAAATAGTTACAGGTTAATCTTAATAGACAGTACAGAATTTTAATTTTAATACATCAAGATAGCTCAACTATAAATTGCACCCCCAGTAAATGAAGTACCATTCTAAGCACCTTAACTGCCGGTAAAACAGCTAAATAGTTTAAAATAAACTTAAAAAAATACCGTAATATTTAATAAAAATATTTGCACAAATATTAATATTCTCTATATTTAATTTTCTTATTTAAAGCCCTCCTCATGAAACTAATTTTACTTAACCTCTGCTGCAGTTTCTTGCTTTTGAGTTATTCTGTGCAGGCGCAAACTACCACCGAGGGGGTTATTACTTACGAAATTAAACAAACAATTAACCGCCCGTCAGGTATGGCCGGCCCTAATGCGCCAAACGGTTCTGCTAAAACAATTAAGCCAGGCACGGCTCCGTCGCCCACCTATAGTACAACTAAACATGTATTAATATTTAATGCCCAGCAATCTTATTTTAAACCTTACGTGGCCGAAGAGGAAGATTTAGATATGGAAGGGAATACGCGTTTTAATAGTATACCATCTAAAAACGAAACGTATATAGAGGCCAACAGCTTTAAAAAAATAGCAGTAAAGGAATATAGCGGCAAAATTTAT
Source organism: Adhaeribacter sp. (assembly GCF_057359045.1). Lineage (NCBI taxonomy): Bacteria > Pseudomonadati > Bacteroidota > Cytophagia > Cytophagales > Hymenobacteraceae > Adhaeribacter > Adhaeribacter sp. The sequence goes on along the minus strand of NZ_JBMQUD010000067.1, from coordinate 28,720 downwards.
TTAATATCCGATACCTTAAAAATATTGCCCTGGAAATTCGGGAAAGAAACAAAAGATATTTTGGGGTATTCGTGTAAGCAAGCTACTTACGTAAATCCAACTACAAAACAAACAACAGTGGCCTGGTACACCGAAAAATTACGTCCCTCTTTAGGGCCGGAGTCTTATTGCTCATTACCCGGAACCATCTTAGAAATAGATACAAATAGCGGCAATAGGGTAGTGCGGGCGCTTTCTATAGACTTACGGCCTTTACGCAAACGTGAGCTGGTAGAACCCACCAAAGGACAGAAAAAAACCGAGAAAGAATATGCAGCTATGGTGGCCGAAGAAATGAAGAAAATGAGCGGCAAGAGTAAAGAAGTAAAAAAATAAACTAAACATATTCCTGTTGCATGAAACATTTTCTACTGCTGGTATTTTTACTGGCGGCCCAGACGGCATTTGCCCAAAAATTCTCAATTAAAGGTAAAATCCTCGACGAAAAGGAGTCGCCGTTGCCGGGAGCTACTATTTTAATCTTGCAGGAGAAAGATTCATCGCTGGTAAATTATTCTACTACCGATGGCCTGGGTTCTTTTGGTATCAATAATATAAATAAAGGCACCTATTTATTAAAAGCTACCTTTGTAGGGTTTGTCCCTTACTTTAAAACTATCAATCCGCCTACCGATAAAAACCAGCTAGACCTGGGTTTTATAAAAATGGTGCCGGTGGCTGCCCAACTAAACGAAATACAGGTACAAGGCGAACGCAACCCTATTGTATTTAAAAAAGATACCGTAGAATACAACGCCGGTTCTTTTACCACGCAGCCCAATGCCAACGTAGAAGAATTGCTTAAAAAGCTGCCCGGCATAGAAGTAGAAACCGATGGTTCTGTAAAGGCGCAAGGCGAAACAGTAACCAAAATAACCGTAGACGGCAAAGCGTTTTTTGGCGGGAATATGCAAATGGCTACCAAAAATTTACCTGCCGATGCTATTGATAAAGTACAGGTAGTAGATCAGAAATCGGAAGCCGCTAAATTTTCTGGGGTAGAGGATGGCCAGCGGGAAAAAGTAATAAACTTAAAACTAAAAAAAGACCGCCGGAAAATGGGGTTTGGCAAAGCCACAGGTGGCGTAGGTACCGACCAGCGCTATTCCGGTAAAGCTATTTACAATAAATTTGATAACGGCAACCAGTTGTCTTTTCTGGGCATGACAAATAATGTAAATGAAACCGGGTTTTCGTTTCAGGAACAATACGAATTTTCGGGTGGTACGCAGCGCCGGAGCTCCAATAATAGTGTAAATTATAGCAACAATGGCTTACCTACCAATTTCGGTAATAACCGCAATGGCCTGAATACAACCGCCGCGGCGGGCATAAATTTCTTTAACCAGCTTAATAAAAAACTTTCGGTTAATGGTTCGTATGCTTTAAACCGGGGCATCAGCGATATTATAAATGAATCTTACAACGAAAACTACCGTCCCAATAATCCTACTTTAATAACCTTTAGCGACGGAACTTCGGCAAACCGGAATATTGGCCACTCCGGCAATATGATCATTGAGTATAAAGATTCTTTAAATACCGCCCGGTTAACGGCCACTACCGGTTACAATATTTATGAATATGCTTCTAACAGCTATTCCCGCCAGGAAGAAGAAGGTATTGCCGAACCCCTCACTTTAAGCCGGTACATTAATAACTCAGAAAGTAACAACTATAATATTAATTCTAATTTGTTTTTAGGGCATCGGTTCCAGAAAAAAGGCCGTTTTATAACCACTACTACCAGGCTAACTAAAAATTTAAATAATTCAGAAGCAGGCTCGGTAAATAATATTACCAGGCGAGGCAGTATTACTACCGATACGGAACGGCAAAATATTAACGAAACGGATAATTTTAATTATGGCGTTCAGCTTGCGTATACCGAACCATTGGGCAAACGTAAATATTTACAAGCCAATTACAATTTTAGCAACCGGCGCGATGCTTCTGACTTTAGATCCTATGATGTAATGAATGATAGATTGCAGTTGAATGAGTTTTTAAGTAATTTATATAGTACCGGCTATTTATACCAACAGGTAGGCTTAACTTTTAGAATGAACCGGGATAACTTTAATTTAAATATTGGAGCAAATGGGCAGCGCTCAGAACTAAGCCGAAAAGTAGAATTAAAGGACGGCAACATTACCCGTAACTTTAGGAATATTTTACCTTTAGCCTCTTTCCGGTATTCTTTCTCGCGTTATAAATCTTTAGATATAGAATATAGGACTTCTATGCAAGAACCCCAGGTTCATCAGTTGCAGCCAATCGTTAATAATTTAAATGAACTGTATATTTACGAGGGCAATCCTAATTTAAGACCAACTTTCAGGCACCAGAATAGCCTCTTTTATAATAGTTATGTTCCGGGGAAAAATACTTCATTTTATGCCAATGTTAATTACACGTATACTACCAACCCCATTGTAAATTCGGTTACCATTAACGAAGGCGTAAGAACCAGCCGCTACGTAAATGTGGCCAACGAAAGCTATGCTTATAGCTCTATAGGTTATAATTTCCAGATAAATAAAATTCACCGGATATCTATAGGACCTCAAGTAAATTTACAACAGCGGCGAAATATGTTTGATGGTGTTGTTGGCAATGTTAATCAACAAAGTAAAGGCGGCAATGTAGGCTACACTTTAAGACTAAACGATTTTGCTAATTTTAGCTTAAAGGCAAATCTAAATTTTGGCAGCACCCATTACGATTTTGAAAGCTACCAGAATCAGACTTTTATTACGAACAATTACACCGCCACCACTTATATAAAATTTTTAAAGAAATTTAATTTTAACGCTGATTTTAACTACTACAGTTATAACAGTTCTTTGCCTAATTCAGACCTGTCTATTCCTCTTTTAAATTTTTCTTTATCGCGTTTTGTGCTGGCCGATAACAAAGGTGAAGTTAAATTAACCGGCACCAATTTACTGAATAAAAACCTGGGCATTAATCAGTATGCTTACGATAATTACTCTTTCCGGAATAGAACCAATTCTATTGGCCGGTATATTATGCTGAGCTTTACTTACTCTCTTAGTAATGCAGTAAAAAGCGCGCCCTCTGTAATAATTAAAAGCTATTAGAACTGGTGTAATGGGGCTGTGTTTTGGATAGCAACAACTTGTAAATACTCAGTTACATAACAGCACAGCAAATAGCTTTAACTTATTATTTTGTTAGGAATCTTCTGCCTGAGATAATAATACAGGAAAATACATAAAAAACGATTAGTTATACGATTGCCGGAATTCCAGCGGCGACAAATTGGTTTTGCTCCGGAATAATTTGCTGAACGACTGCGAATGCTCGAAGCCCAAAGCAAAGGCAATTTCACTTACCGATAAGGTGGTAGTAGACAATTGTTCTTTGGCCTTTTGAATAAGTTTTTCGTGGATGTGCTGTTGGGTGCTTTGGCCGGTTAAGGTTTTTAGTAAGCTGCTTAAATAATTTGGCGATACGTGTAAAGCCTCGGCAATAAATTGCACGGTAGGTAAGCCTTTTTCGGGTAACGCTTCGCTGTTAAAATAATCGGTTAGAATATCTTCCAGCCGGTTTAATAACTGGTGATTGGTAATTTTGCGGGTAATAAACTGGCGGTGGTAAAACCGTTCGGCGTAAGTAAGCAAGAGTTCAACCTGGGCAATAATAACCGGCTGACTAAATTTATCGGAATTACCTAAATATTCCTGCTGAATATTTTGCAGGAGGTTGGTCATGGTTCCTTCTTCTTTCGGCGATAAGAATAAAGCTTCGTGCACAGCATAATCAAAATAATCGTAATGCCGGATGGTGGTGGCCAACGGCGTATTCCATAAAAAGTCGGGGTGGAGGAGCAACATCCATCCCGACCGTTTTACTTCGTTTTCCGGACTGGCTTCCACGCCGTAAACCTGACCAGGCGCAATAAAAAACAGAATACCTTCGTCAAAATCGTATTGCTGCTGCCCGTATTTAAATTTAATATTAAAGTTCCGTTTCAGGGCAATCGAATAAAAGTCCAGCACATAGTTCTGCGGCCCGTGCCCGTGGGTTTGGGGCACCGATTCAAAATTAATAACACTAATTAACGGATGTTCCGGTTTAGGGAGCCCCATGTGCTGGTGGTATTCGCTGATGGTTTTAAACCGGTGCGGATGCGTGGTCGCCATATTTCAAATTACTTAATTTTAATTAAAAGCAGCCGCAAATTCCCGGGCAAAATCTTTCATTTTTACTTTACCCATAACAGCCGGACGGTTGTAAAAATAATCTTCGGCCAATATACCGGTTTCCAATCCGTTATACATTTGAACCAAACCGGCTGCAATTTCGGGGTTCATGCCGGCTGCTTTTAAACCATTTTCTACTTCTTCGTCTTTAATTAAAATCCATTCTAAATCCGGTTTACCAATAGCAGCCCCCAAAATAGTTACCGTTTCGGTGCCGGTTAATTCTTCGCTGGCTATGTAGCGAACTTTAGGACCTCCGGAAGGTGTTAACAGCTCTTCTGCTGCTACTTCTGCAATATCTTTCGTCGAAACCCAGGGTATCTTATTTGCTCCTCCATAATTGGCGGCAATAAAACCCTGCTGTTTTATCATATCGGCGTAGCCATAAAGGTTGTAATAAAAAGAAGCCGGGCGTAAATGGGTAATGCTAATAACCGGAGGCAATGCGTTCAGGATTTGCTCTACATCGTGGGCGCCCCGCAAAATGCCATTACCTGCTTCTAAATGCGCACCAATGCTGCTTAAGTTTACCACCCGTTTCACGCCCGATGTTTGAATAGCTTGCGCATAGTTTTGGCCAAGCTGGCGGTAATAAGCTAATATATCCAGGCTTGGATCGAAGTAATTATTAGGTGGCACCATGGTATATACGGCATCGGCACCAGTAAAAGTAGCGGTTAAAAAATGTACATCTTCCAGCGAGCCAATGGCGGCGGTTGCGCCCAGTTCCGCAATAGCGTTGTGCTTGTCCGGGCTGCTGCTGATAACTGTAACAGCATGGCCTTTTTGTACTAAATTCTGGGTTAAGGGTTGGCTAATGTGGCCCAAAGAGCCGGTTACAACAATTTTCATACGTTTTTGCTTTTGGTTTACAGAAGCAAAATTCCGAACTTCTGTATTTCTTCTTGTAGCCGAATCTATGGTTGTTGTAGCCGTTTATAATCAAAGAAACAGGTTAAAAATACGCTCCAATTGTATCTAATAAATAATTCATTTAGAATTGTTATTTTATTTATTTAAAGCGTTCAAGAACCTTTCCGGATAACGGGTTCCCGATACAATGCCGGCGGGCATAACGGCGTCAATAGTTTGTAAGTCTTTAGCAGTTAGCTGCACGTTTTCCGCGGCAATATTTTCATTAAGATGCTTGATGCGCTTAGAACCCGGAATCGTAATAATATCCTCTCCCTGCGCCAAAACCCAGGCAATGGCTAATTGGGCAGGAGTGCAGCCTTTTTCGATAGCCAGTGACTTAATTTTTTCTACCAATTCCAAATTTTTATAAAAATTTTCGCCCTGGTAGCGAGGCATGTGGGCCCGACTATCTTTAATATCTTCTGGCTTTTTAAATTCTCCGCTTAAAAAGCCCCGGCTTAAAGGTGCGTAAGCCACCAAACCAATGCCTAATTCCCGAATAGTAGGAAGAACTTCCTGTTCAATATCCCGGCTCCAGAGCGAGTATTCTATTTGCAATGCGGTTACCGGATGAACAGCAGCTGCTTTCCGGATGGAATCGGCAGATGCTTCGGATAAACCAATGTACCGGATTATGCCTTTTTGTACCAGATCGGCCAGGGCACCCATGGTTTCTTCCACTGGTACGTTCGGGTCTATTCTGCCTGGCGTATATAAATCAATAAAATCTGTTTTTAGCCGGCGCAAACTGTAAAAAACCGCGTTTTGCAAATAATCCGGACGGGCATTTACAGAACCCGGCCCCATTGCCCTGTTAGGACCGGGAGCCAATAGTTGGCCGGTTTTAACCGAAAGAAAAGCTTTATTCCGTTTACCCTTAATGGCCTGCCCAATCAGTTCTTCATTATGCCCGGCAAGATAATAATCGGCGGTATCTAAAAAGTTATGGCCCATTTCCAGCGCCCGCTCAATGGTAGCAATGGCTTCTTTTTCGTCGGATTGCCCGTAAGCGCCCGACATACCCATGCAGCCTAAGCCAACGGCCGATACTGCTGGCCCGTTTGTTCCTAATATTCTGGTCTTTTTTTGATTTGGTTCTATTGCTTTGTTCATCGTTATATATTTTTGATGCACAAAGATGAACAGAACCTGGCGGAAGAAGCCGGACAAAACATATTAGTTCCCGGACAAATCCTGAAAGAATTCGGCTATGGTTTTACCAGTAACTTTTTTAAATAGCCGGGAAAAATATTCCGGGTCGTTAAAACCAAGTTCAAAAGCCAGTTCTTTAATGGACGAGCTTTCGGCATAATACAACCGGCGCCTGGCTTCTAATATTAAACGGTTCGTAATAAATTCTTTGGGAGAAAGTCCGGAGTAGTGCTTCACAATTTGATATAAACCACTGGTATTAATAGCTAATTCTTCGGCTATATTGCTGATGGTCGGATGATTAGTCAGGTTATTTTCTACAAAAACCTTGAAGTTGATATATTTAGAAAGTTTTCCGTTGGTCGGGTTTGGTTGTGTAGCAAAATAGGCGGTGTTTATTTCGGTGAGCAAGCTGTTCAGATGAGCCAGAATCAATTCCGGCTCCGTTTCGCTAATGCTTAAAAGCTGGAGCAATATTTCAAAAATAGCTTTCAGGCGTCGGGCCGCTGCCGGGGCAAAACTTATTTTTTGATTGTTTAAAGGATTTACCAGGAACGGATATTGTTTAGGTAACCGGGAAAGGCAGCTTTCATCAAAACCTATTTTAAAGTAGTCAGTACCGTGTTGGGCATTAGGCAGCTCGTGTACCTGGTGCGGCAATATAAAAAGTAGCTCCTGGTTATTAACTTCAAATTGCTGCAGGTCTACGCTATGGCGGGTACAGCCATCCAGCATAAAAAGAAAAAAATAATACGGCGTGCGATGGACATTCCCAAAGTTAGCTGCAGCTTCGGGCGATAAATGGCCAAAATCCGGTGAAACGATGCGGATGGGTAATTTATCGTTCTGCTTATAATGATTCAGGAAAGAGTCCATGTTCTCCATAAAGCAAAAGTAGGTAAATATTACTAGTGGTTAATGACTTACATGTTCGGAGTTATGCCTTTAAAAATACCGCAGTAACTTTCGCGCTTAAATGAGTCTTCGCAAACCCTTTTACCAGCTATCGCTTTTGTGCTACTTATTTACTTAACTGGATTAAAAAAGTGGAGAAATGTTTATCTGCCAGATTTTTCGATAAAATTGTAAAAGAATACTCTTACTAATCCCCGCCACTCCTAAGTCATTGACCCGATAACTATGCGGATATAATTCTACCGGAATGGCGGGGGAAAAGATAGTTTTTAAGGATTTCTACAGCCGCTAATTTTAAACCTAAATATTTCTCTAAAAAGTTTTTCGAAATGACATTTATTCAGGCTTGTTCCTCAGCCAAACGGACCTTCTATTAAAACTAAAACTAAAAAGCCGTAGAAGTACCTAAAGCTTCAAAAGCGGCTAAATCCTGCTGAATAATATTTATTTTAGTTTGCGCCATATCGTAGGCATCCTGGCCTAAAAACAAATGTACCGGTGGGTTGGGGTTGGCCGCTACAGCCATTAATACGTGGGCGGCTTTTTCCGGGTCGCCGGGTTGGTTGCCTTGTATTTGGTTTTCATGCAAGGCTTCTACTTGTCGGGCCGAGGTATAAGCCGCGATAGGTTGCTGCGGCAAGTTAAGCGAACCTTTCGACAAAAAATTGGTGCGAAAATAACCGGGATAAACCACGGTAGCCGTTATGCCAAATTCCTTTGCTTCGGCGGACAGGCTTTCGGTAAAACCTGCTACGGCAAATTTAGTAGCACAGTAAATGCCCCAGCCCGGAAAATTACCAATAAACCCGCCAATAGAGGCAATGTTAAATATAGCACCCGCTTGCTGCGCCCGCATTTGCGGCATTACCTGCCGGATTACGTTTAACGCGCCAAATACATTAACATCAAAATTTTGCCGCGATTCGGCGTCGCTTAATTCTTCTAAGGTGCCTAACTGGCCGTAGCCGGCGTTGTTTACCACTACATCTAGCCGGCCAAATTTATTTATGGTTTGGGTTACGGCAGCGGCCACACTTTGCTCGTTTACCAAATCTACAGCTAAGGCTAAGAAGCTTTCTGATACAACGTTTACGGCCTGCGTTAATTCTTCGGCGTTGCGGGAAGTGGCGGCTACCTGGTAGCCTTGGGTTAATAATTTTTTTACCAGCGTTAACCCTAATCCTTTAGAAGCGCCGGTTACCAGCCAAACTTTTTTGTTGTTGTCCATTTTCTGAATCTTTTATCGTTTTTAGATGCAGCAAAATTAGGCAAGACAACCCCGTTGGCAGATGCGCAGAGCAAACCAATAATTGCAAAAATCAAACATCTACACCGCTCTAAAAGATTTAGGTGTTAGTTGGGTATGTTTCTTAAAAAAATTTATAAAATGCGGCGGTTCTTCAAAGCCTAAACAATACCCGATTTCCGAAATATTCCAGTTGCTGTGTTTTAATAAAGCTTTAGCTTCCTGGGTGATGCGCTCGCCTACAATCTGGGAAGTGGTTTTACCCATCGTTTCTTTTATGGCCCGGTTTAAATGGTTCACGTGTACTGCCAACTGGTTCGCAAAATCAATCGGGGCCCGCAGTTTCATCCGTTGGCCCGGCGACTCAATCGGAAATTGCCGCTCCAGCAACTCCATAAACAAGCCCGCAATACGCGTAGACGCGTTCTGATTGGTGTATAAGCCGGTTAGCGGTTGCATTTTCTGCGCCAGATGCACCAGTTCAAACACCAGCGTCCGGATGGCATCGTACTTGTATATATAATCCGATTCTATTTCGGTTAGTATTTTTAAATATATTGCTTTTACCTTTTCTAATTCGTCATCGGTTAAGAAAAAGACAGGATGACCGCCCGGCTTAAAAACCGGGTATTCTTTAATATTGCCAAATTGGCTAAAGAAAGTTTCGGTGAAAATGCAAAAGTAACCCGACTGTTCTTCCGTTAAATATTCCCAGTTATAGGGTATTTGCGGATTCGCAAAAAACAAGGCCTGTTTTTCAATATCAATGGTTTTGTCGGCGTAGTGCACCCGGTTTTTACCAATTATCAGGCTGATTTTAAAGAAATCTTTCCGGCTGTAGGGGATGGTTTGCGCATATTTGCAGATAAAGTCCTCCAGTTTAAAAATATTAAAGTGGCCCATCTCCTTGCCTAAGTTATCGGGCATCCAGTTCAGTTTTATCTGATAAAAATCTTCGATGGTTTCCGTCTTGTTCATAGCGCAAAGTTACAAAAATCAAACATACGTAAAAATAGGGTTAGAGGAAAGATTAATTGCGTGTGCTTAAAGTTTAGGTAAGTTTGCAGTGGTCGGTTGAGATAAATAATCGGAACTGAATGCAAGTACCATCCTGTTTGTGCACTACTTTACCAGTTTCTGCAGGATTATTTAAATCGCTAAACCCCTTTATTGACAAAATCTGTTCCTTTATAGACCTTGGGCTGGCATTTCTTATTTTTCATTTGCTCGCTTTTGTGAAAAGGGATTTCGAGTTTATTTAACCTACCTATTAATAATAGCTAAAGCGATTAAGGATTTGGGAAATATTGAGAAGTTCTGATTTCATTTATAAATCTGCAACGCGCTGCCGATATTCTCTAGGTGAAATACCCAGAACCTTCCGCACATATCTGGTAAAAAAAGACCGGCTGGAGAAATTCATTTCGTCGGCAATCTCCGAAATATTTAAGTTCTTATTTTGCAAGAGTACAATTATTCTTTCCCGGGCATAACGTTGTATCCATTCGGAGGCGGTTATACCAGAATTTTGTTTACACACAAAATTTAAATACTTGGACGTAATATTTAAACGGTTAGCATAAAATTGCACCTCCCGTTCCTGCATACAATGTTGTTGCACCAAATACATAAACCGGTCATACAACGACCCACTTTCTAACGTTCGTTTCCGGTGCTCATATTCATTGGCAAAGGTGTGCCACATTTCCAAAATAAATAACTGCATCTGCAGTTTCAACACTTCCGCATAAAAACGGTGTTTGGTTTTCAAAAATTTCTCGTGCAGGAGCCTGAAATTGGAAAGCACTCTTTGCTTGTCAATTTCTTCATTCAGATGCAAGATGGGGTTTTCTTTGGAGTGCAAAACCACATCAATACTCCAGCTCTGGTCGGGAATATTAGCAAACAGGAAATCTTTCTCTACCAATAAAATAATGGCTTTAAACTTTTTCGAAACAGTTAGTTCCGCCAGCTTGCTATCGGCAAACCAAAATACAAATTCGCCAGGGTTACAGGTATAGGTTCTGTCATTAAAAATAAAGCTTAAATTTCCAGCCTGGCAATAAATATGGGTATGATACTGGTGCAGGAACCCATCAGACAAGGGCATATTTCCCCGAGCTTCAAATAAAACAATCCTATCGTCTGTTGCTTTTTCTAATTCCATAATCCTGATTTTACCAACCATAAGTAATATTTGACATTATCTGCGTGATTAGTGTAACAAATAACGTAATTTTTAAGGATAAATTTGTCATCTGCAACGTTAAAGGAACATGAAATCGAAAGACTCAGAAATTTTTAAAAGGCTGTTAAATGGCGAGCCTGTTCCATTTACCGATTCAGAATATTTTAAAATTATAGAGGCCTGTAATGAGACCAGGAAGTTGCTTATACAATTAAATAATGAACCGGATACCATGGAAATCAGGAAGTTACTGAGCGGGATAATTGCAACGGAAGTTGATGTCAGTACTACCCTTATTCCGCCCTTGCAAATTAATTATGGCAAGAATACCAAAATAGGCAAAAATGTATTTATCAATTTTGATTGTACCTTTTTGGATTTGGGGGGCATCGAGATTGAAGATAATGTGATGCTGGCTCCCAAAGTAAGCTTGTTGTCCGAAGGCCATCCGGTATCAGTTAACGAGAGACAAACCCTGACGGCAGGTAAGATTCATATAAAGAAAAATGCCTGGATTGGCGCAAACACCACCATTTTACCAAGTGTTACCATCGGCGAAAATTCGGTAGTGGCCGCCGGGGCGGTGGTGTCCAAAGATGTACCCGCTAATACTGTAGTTGGTGGAATACCCGCCAAATTTATTAAAACAATAGCTTAATAACTGGTTAATCAGCTAGTTATTTCGGATTAATTAGCTGAGCTGATTTATACAACTGAACCAATATCATTCCATTTAATAAACTATCAACCTATTTCCAAGAGCATATAAAACCGGTAAAGCCACAGAACCGGTGAAGGCTCCTGTGGTTTGGTAGGTAAAATTATTAATCATTTCTAAAATATACCCTGATGAAATATCCTCTAATTGTTCTATTCACTTTTTCAATTTTGCTGCATTTAAATGCGCATGCCCAGGTAAAAAGGAAGGCTGCCATTCCGGACTCCAACGCCATTTTCCCGAAAGGTGAATTAGGACCGGTCCAGAACTTTACCGGCAAGGCCTGGAATTTTGGTTTAGTAGCCAATGACAGCATCTACAACACCCTGATGGGCAATGTCTATTTTGAGCCGGGTGCCCGGAGCAACTGGCACATTCATCCGGCCGGGCAAATACTGGTTATTACCGATGGCGAAGGTTATCACCAGATAAAAGGGCAACCCCGCCAAACCATCAAAAAAGGTGATGTAATCAAGTGTCCGCCCAATGTAATGCACTGGCACGGCGCCAGCCCAAAAAGCGGCATGCAGCAACTTTATATTTTACCCAATACCGAAAAAGGAATTGTGCAATGGCTGCACCCGGTTTCGGATGAAGAATATACCAAGGTTAATTAAAGTGCTGGTAATTAAAGCCTAACTACTATGAAATATTCACTCTTAATTATTTTCTCGCTTTTATTCATGTCGGCCAGTTTTGCCTCTTGTAAAAAAGAAACGTCTGCGCCCAACACCTCCCAACCCGAGACTATTAACGGAAATAATAGCACCAACCCAACCGGAAGTAAAATGAAAATAAAAATTGGCACCAGCACCTTTATCGGCACGCTTTTCAATAATACCTCGGCTGCCGCTTTTAAAGCTTTGTTGCCTTTAACTCTGAATATGCGCGACCTAAATAGCAACGAGAAATTTTTTGATTTTGCTAATATTTTGCCAACCAACGCCGCCAACACGGGAGCCATTCAAACCGGCGATTTGATGCTTTACGGCAATAAAACCTTGGTACTTTTTTACAAATCATTTTCTACCTCCTACAGCTACACCAAACTGGGGCGCATCGATAATGCATCTGCCTTGCAAACGGCATTAAACGCTGGGAATGTAGCCGTTACGTTTGAACTGGAATAAATTTTAACGGTGTAACCAGAAGAACTAAGCTATTTTACAGAAGCCTGGTTTCCAAAAGCAATCATAGGAAATACAACATTAGAAATAGAAATAAAAATAAATCATAACTATGCAAGACCATAATCAATCATCCAGAAGGAAATTTATGCAGAAAACGGCAATGGCAGGTGCAGGATTAATGCTTGCTAATCCATTACAGGTTTTTTCTTTATCCAGGCAGCCATTTGTGCTGGGTAAAAATATTAAATCGAAAGGCTACGCCGGCAAAGACGAACATGGAAAATTAACTTCTTGGAACTTTGAACGCCGGGCCGTTGGCGACAACGATGTGTTAATTAATATTAAATATTCGGGTATTTGCCATTCCGATATTCATACCATTAAAGGACATTGGGGCAAACAAACTTATCCGCAAGTACCCGGACACGAAATAGCCGGCATCGTTGCGGCCGTGGGTAAAAACGTGACCAAATTTAAAGTGGGCGATAAAGCCGGAGTAGGTTGCATGGTGAACAGTTGTATGCAATGCGATAGTTGTAAAAAGGGGCAGGAACACCACTGCGAAACCACCGGAATGGTTGGAACTTATGGTACACCTGAACCATCATCGCCTACGGGTATCACCCAGGGAGGATATTCTAATAACATCGTCGTAACCGAACACTTTGCCATCAAAATTCCGAAGGATATTGACCTGCAATATGCCGCGCCATTGCTTTGCGCGGGCATCACCACTTATTCACCGATGATGCAATACGATGTAAAAAAGAATGACAAAGTAGGTGTGGTAGGCATTGGCGGTTTAGGACACATGGCCATTAAAATAGCCGTTTCAAAAGGTGCGGAGGTGTATGCTTTTACCACTTCTCCGGCCAAGGTTAACGATATAAAAGGGTTTGGTGCTAAAGAAGTTATTGTGGTGGATGCAGCAGATAAACTAAAACCCTGGAAAGGTAAGTTGGATTACATGATTTCAACGGTACCATACGCTTACGAAATGTCAGGCTATATTGATTGTGTAAAGCCTTATGGGTATTTCACCCAAGTTGGGCAGCCTGTTAACGGGGCACTCGCCATCAATAACTTCAACATGATTTTTAACCGGGTAAATTTTAACGGTTCGCTCATTGGCGGTATTCCGGAAACCCAGGAGGTGATGGACTACTGTGCTAAACAAAAAATCTATCCGCAAATCCAAATGATTAAAGCCACAGAGATAAATGATGCCTGGGAAAAGGTGGTGAATAAAGAAGCCCGTTACCGGTATGTTATTGATGTGGCAACCATTTAAAATTAAAAATATTCAATTTTGGAAAATAATATCGAAGGTAAAGTAGTAGTAATTACAGGCGCAAGCAGTGGCCTGGGCGAAGCGGCAGCCAAGCACTTGTCGGCGCTGGGTGCAACGGTTGTACTAGGCGCCAGAAGAGCGGACAGAATTGAAAAGCTGGCTCAGGAGCTCCAGGACAATGGTGGAAAAGCCCTTGCCTTTGCTGTAGATGTAACGCAACGGGAACAGGTAATGAGCCTGATGGATGCAACTGTTGAGCAATTTGGGCGGGTAGACGTCTTACTCAATAATGCGGGTATCATGCCCCTATCACTGGTGGAGAGCCTCCATGTCGATGAATGGGATAAAATGATAGACGTTAATCTGAAAGGAGTGCTTAATGGTATCGCTGCCGCTCTCCCTTACATGAAAGAGCAGAAGTCTGGACAAATTATCAACACGGCTTCTGTAGCTGGTCATAAAGTATTTAGTGGCTCTGCGGTTTACTCTGCTACAAAATTTGCCGTTCGTGCCTTAACAGAAGGCTTACGTATGGAAGTGAAGCCCTACAATATTCGGACAACAATTGTTTGTCCCGGTGCAGTTAAAACAGAGTTGCTGGAGCATATTACAGACGCAGGTGTTCGGCAGGCCAACCAGGATTATGTAGGTGCGGTAGGCCTTAACCCGGACTCGCTTGCCCGGGTGGTCGCTTTTGCCATCAGCCAGCCGGAAGATGTAGACATCAACGAAATAATCTTCCGTCCTACATCCCAGGAACTTTAAAATAAATTGTGCTTGTAGCGGTCATAGACTGTTGTGGCGCAACAATAAGGAGGCGGGTAAGTAGACTAAAAGTTGCTATTTAATTTATTAAAAAAAATACAACGATGCAAAAAAGAAAATTAGGCAATAGCGGGTTGGAAGTTTCTGCTCTCGGTTTAGGGTGCATGGGCATGAGCTTTGGTTATACGCCCCTTCCGGATAGAGACGAAATGATTAACCTAATCCGCCAATCGGTTGAAAAAGGCGTTACCTTCTTTGATACCGCGGAAGTATATGGACCTTTCACCAATGAAGAACTGGTTGGGGAAGCCCTGAAACCGTTTAAAGGACAAGTAGCTATTGCGACTAAGTTCGGCTGGAAAGCGGCGGCTGATGGGAAGTGGTCGGAGTTAGACAGTCGCCCGGAAAACATCAAACGGGTTGCAGAGGCGAGTTTAAAGCGGTTAAAGACCGATGTTATTGATTTGTTCTACCAACACCGGGTAGACTTAGATGTGCCCATTGAAGAGGTGGCCGGGGCGGTAAAAGATTTAATTCAGGAGGGGAAAGTAAAGCACTTTGGACTTTCCGAAGCCGGTGCCGAAACCATCCGACGGGCGCATCTGGTGCAACCAGTAGCAGCCCTGCAAAGCGAATACTCTTTGTGGCACCGAAAACCCGAAGAAGAAATTATTCCCACCCTCGAAGAACTGGGCATTGGCTTTGTTCCTTTTAGCCCTTTGGGTAAAGGTTTTCTGACCGGAAAAATTGATAAAAACACCCAATTTGATAAAGGTGATTTCCGAAACACCCTGCCCCGCTTTCAGGAAGAAAACCGAAAAGCCAATCAGGCCATGGTAGAACTGCTGCATACCATAGCCACCCAGAAAAACGCCACCCCCGCCCAGATAGCTTTAGCTTGGCTTTTAGCCCAAAAACCCTGGATTGTTCCTATTCCGGGTACCACCAAACGCCACCGCCTGGAAGAAAACCTGGGAGCCGTGAATGTGGAACTTACGGATAATGACTTACGCCAGATTAATGAAGCTGCTGCACATATTCATATCCAGGGAAACCGGTACACAGAAGCGGGCGAAAATATGACGGGGCGTTAAATATTGGTAAAAAGAGGAAATTAATTAACAATTTAAAAAAATGGAAATTACAAGAATTGGAATGCAGCCATCGGCCAAAGGCCCCCAAGATTGGTTTACCGGAGCCGTAAGAATTGACCCGCTATTTAGTGCCAACGAAGCCAGGAGGGGAGCCGCCGCCAGCGTTACATTTGAGCCGGGTGCCAGAACCGCCTGGCATACCCATCCCTTAGGTCAAACATTAATTATTACTGCCGGTTGTGGTTGGGTACAAAAAGAGGGTGGCCCCGTAGAAGAAGTTCATCCCGGCGATGTAGTTTGGTTTGAACCGAACGAAAAGCATTGGCACGGTGCTACCGCAACTACCGGCATGACGCATATTGCTATCCAGGAAAACTTAAATGGGAAAGTTGTAGACTGGCTGGAGCAGGTTTCTGAGGCAGAATATCGTAAGTAATTTTGGGTATATAATAACAGTAAGGTTTGGTAACTGGAAGGGAAATTCTAGTTATTCTGGTGGCTTAATTTAGCAGAAGGATTAAAAATGACAGTTTAAAATATTTGCTATTAACCTGCCCGGATAATTAAAATATCTAAGGCCCAGTTTGGAGTTATGAAACCTGTTAGAACTCTGCCCTTGCCCTGTGTTTTCACCGGCAAGCAATCAGGCGGATACAAAGAGATTGGCGGTAATTACACCACCAATGGTGGCTGGAAGTAATTTTGATGAAAAATCTAAACAAGTTCAGGAGGTAAAAGGTTAACACCCGTAAGCCATAATCATCCTTTTTAAAATATAATCCGACTATATAAAACTGTAATAAATGGAACTAAAAGAGATAAAAGCATTCGGCACGGAGGCCGCTGAAGCACCTTTAAACCAAATAAATATTAACCGCCGGAAACCAACGCCGCATGATGTGGAAATAGAAATTTTGTTCTGCGGCGTTTGTCACTCCGATTTACATACGGCCCGCAGCGAATGGGGGCCGTCTATGTACCCGTGCGTACCCGGCCACGAAATAGTGGGCAAGGTGGTAAGTGTAGGTGGCCACGTAAGTAAATTTAAAGTAGGCGATATGGTGGGCGTGGGTTGTATGGTCGATTCTTGTCAGGAGTGCCAGTATTGTACCGAGGATTTAGAACAATATTGCGAAAACGGCATGACCGGTACCTATAATGCACCGGACAAGAACCTGCCCGGTAACCCGACTTTTGGCGGCTATTCCGAAAGCATTGTGGTACACGAAAACTTTGTCTTGCGCATACCTGATAACCTGGACCCTGCGGCAGCTGCACCTTTGTTGTGCGCCGGCATTACTACGTATTCGCCGTTACGCCACTGGAAAGTAGGACCCGGCCAGAAAGTAGGTATTGTGGGAATTGGCGGACTGGGCCACATGGGCCTGAAACTGGCCAAAGCCATGGGTGCCCAGGTTGTAGCCTTTACCACCTCCGAATCTAAATTTGAAGAAGCCAAACGCTTAGGCGCCGATGAAGTAGTTTTATCAAAAGACCCGGCGCAAATGGCGGCTTATCGCGGCAAACTGCACTTTATCCTGGATTGCGTTTCGGCGGAGCACGATATTAATGCTTATTTAAGTTTGCTGCGGGTAGATGGTTCGCTGGCCTTGGTGGGGGCACCGGAACAGCCGCTGCCGGTAGCCGCTTTCAGCCTGATTCCGGGACGTAAAAGCTTTGCCGGTTCCATGATTGGCGGTATTGCCGAAACCCAGGAAATGCTGGACTTCTGTGCCGAGAAAAATATTCCGGCCGATATTGAAATGATAGACATCCAGTATATTAATGATGCGTACGAACGCTTGCTGAAAGGCGACGTGAAATATCGGTTTGTGATTGATATGGCTTCTTTGAAAAAGTAATATTGCTTGTTTTGGAGATGATAGTTTAAGCATATTTTAAACTAAATAAAAAAAATAACGATGGCGCGGCATGATGTCTGCGCCATAGTTATTTTATATTATTAGGGTTTTTACTTAGCAGGCGGTTTATTACCACGGAATTTCGCCGGTTTCCGGATTGGTTTCTTCGCTGAAAAACTTGCCGGTGGGGCCGCTTTCGTCGATTATGGCATATTTTACAATGCGCTTGCCGGCTTCTGCCACGTCGCCGCCCTGGTGGTTGGTAAAGTCGGTTTTGGTGTAACCGGGGCAAACGGCATTTACTTTGAAGGCTGTATCGCGTAGCTCATAAGCCAATTGCACGGTATACATATTCAGGGCGGCTTTAGACGAAGCGTAAACGGCATATTTGGCGTACGCATAAGCCGGCCAGTTAGGGTTGCTTTGCAGCGAGAGCGAGCCCACGCTGGTACTTACGTTTACAATGCGGGGTGCCCCTGATTTTTGCAATAAAGGCATAAAGGCTTGCGTAGCGCTTATTACGCCGTAAAAATTAACCGCCATTACTTCTTTAAAATTTTCCAAACTGCTTTCCAGGGCACTTTGCGGGAGCTCGCCGCTAATACCCGCATTGTTTATCAAAATATCTAAATGGCCTCTTTCTGCTTCGATAAATTGGCTGGCCGCCAGCAGGGTTTCGGGTTGGGTAACATCCAGGGCAATTGCCTGCATATTAGTTAAACCGCTGTTGGTTAAATTTTTTACAATCGCCTTTCCTTTTTCTAATTCGCGGCTTCCTACATAAACAAATATTCCTTGTTGCGCGAGTTGTTTGGCGGTTTCTAAGCCAATGCCTTTGTTGGCGCCGGTAATTAATGCTGCTTTCATTTTTTTAATATTTTAAATTACAGCAGCAAAATTGACTGGTTAAAAAATAATTTGATTTACCATTTGGTAAAAAGCAATTTAGCGAATATTTTTCCGGATGCGGCTTAACGATTGTTGGGTAACGCCTAAGTAAGACGCAATGTAAGTTAAAGGCACCCGGTTAGAAAGGGTAGGGTAATTGGCCATAAATTCTAAATAACGCGTGGTGGCATCCTGCGAAATAACCGGGCCTTTCCGCGATTTCAGATACAGGCATTTCTGCACCATCTTGTTTTTAATCGCGTCCCAACCCACGATGGTATGGGAAAGTTCGTCCCAATCGGGTCTCGAAAACACCATTAACGTACAGTTGGTACTGGCCTGTATATATTCCGAAGAAGCCGTATTGGCCTCAAAATTAACATAATCTACTACCAGGCTGTTTTCTGAAATAAAGCACCTGGTAATTTCTTCGCCCTGGTTGTTGTAATAACAACCGCGCATTACGCCTTCTACCACAAAACCCACCTGGTTCGGAATTTTACCAGCTTCCGAAAAATATTGGTCTTTTTGCAGGTATATTTCGGTTACCTTTTTCTCGATGAGGGCTATTTGTTGCGGGTTCAGGCTACCAAACTCTAAAATATAGGCTATTAAATCTTTCACGGGCCCAAAGTTAGCAAATGGCCGGAAGGGTTATTTACCATTTGGTAAAAAGTGTTTTTGGGTTTAGCTGAAAGGTTGATTTTTATGGTAGTTTAGGAATTATTTAGTACGCCAAACAGCGGTTGGCTTTTCAGAAAGTACTAAGAGTGCTGCGCTAACTCTACGCACAAGGGTAATACATCAACCTAGCATTTTATTACTAACTGACATTCTTTAATCAGTTTCTTCTTGTTCTACTTGCTTAATTAATTCATTTTTTATGGTTTCTATAAAATACAATGAGTTTTGGTACAATTTGTAAATTTCATCTGCTGTTTTGTCTATTACAACTTCAGCAAAATTTTGATGAACCATTTTGTTTCTTTCACGCCCAATCTCTAGAAATGATTTAATCGCTTTATCAAGATTTTCATCCTGTTTGACTTTTTGGGACATTCGAGCTTTGAAGTCGTCGCCAAACAAGCCAAAAAAGGTGTTCGCATTTGCTGATTCCCAACTGAAATATGTATGATATTGTCGACTAACTGCCTTTTGCTTGATAATAGAGATTACCAAGTCATTATTGCCAGTATGTGATTTTGCAAACTCAATAACTGTATCAGATATTTCCTTCTCAAAAAAACTAGCTGAGGAAAGCAATATTGTTTTTCTAAAGCTGTTTTCAGCCTCATTGTAAAAGGTAAGCTGTTGTTGACTTCTCAAGTAATCAACTAGCGAATTACCACTCTCGTATTGCTGGTCAATTATCGTTTGAATACCCTCTGCCATTAACTTAAAATTTGTTTTGCTAATCTTAGTCTCTCTTCGACATTTGCTTTTCCAGCAGTATTATATTGTGTCGATTTAATAAAGTCAATGTTATTTTTTAAATTGTCTATTTTTTCTATTGTGGTTTTCTTTATGTTTAGATTACTATTTTTTGCGGCATCTTGACATAAAGCAACAAAAATCGACTCGAAAACTGTAATGCTAAATTTACCTGAACTCGAAATAAATGCTTTAGGATTGATAGAAACAATATAGTTGCAAAATGTTTCAAATAGTTGTTGGAAATAGGGTAGTGAATTTGGATTAAACGTCTTTGATTTTTTTGAAAACTGGTTTAGGAATCTTGTCATAGAAGGCTTGTAACTATCAGAATCTAATAACATAGCAAACCCTCTTAAGAGAATTTCTACATCCTTCATATGTATATCAGGCTGAATTTGGTCTAATAGAACTCTCCAGTTTCTATACATGTTAATCTTGTATAGATTATTATAAAACTTAGAGTGATATAAACTTGTCCTTATTTCTTGAGGTTTGAGAACTACTCCTCCAGAATTTAATCTGTTGAAAATTTCAAACATAGCAGAATCGTCATCAGTAGGAAAATTTTGTTTTATCATTATATTCCTAACTGTGCGCATATCAAAACTGCTTTTGAATTCGCCTAAAGTTGCGTAGTTCAAACCGTGTATCTTATTTTTTTCGGTCTGTCCTCCCTCGTTAAGTTTCAATTTGAAGTCGTCAAAAAACTCATCACTATGTAGTATTTCATCTGGAAACTTCCCATTTTCATCAAATATTTGTCTTAGCTCGAATCTTTTTTCCTTTTTGGGAAATCTCATTTTAATAAAAAAATATAAGGTCAGTAATCTTTGCTGACCATCAATCACCAAATAACTATTTCTACCCTCTTCGTAAAGAAAAACTTGAGGAATAGGCAATCCAATTATTATTGACTCAATAAGTTTAGAAGCTCTTTTGATGTCCCAAACATAATTTCTTTGGAATCCGGGAATTTTAAACAGGCCAGACTCAATAAAGTCCATTATTGTTTTGGTATTAAAGTCATTTGGTGTAGAAGTGACGTCGTATTCTCTAAATGAATAACCTATATCATCCTCGCTGTCATCTTGATACCAAGTCTGTTCTATCATATCTTTTATTTCTTGCTCCATATTTTCGTTATATTTCAATTTTTTTAATTATGATATGCTTATAGATAACTGATTTATAAAAGCAACTTTAGCGCCTATACCGCTAAAATAAGAAATAGACACTATTATGTATATCTATTTTATTATTATATTATTATTTCGAAAATAGGTTGAAATAAATCAGTGCCAGTAAAAAAACAAAAAAGGACTGCCAAGTGTAAACCTAACAATCCTTCTAAATAATATCTGCTTAAATTCGTAAAACCAGCCTTTACAAATTTATCCCACCCGCCACTTCAATCCGTTGACCGTTAATCCAGCGGGCGTCTTCGGTGCATAAAAAGGCGACTACGCCGCCAATATCTTCGGGCAAACCAACACGGCCCAAGGCAGTCAGGCTGGAAAGGTGGTCGTTTATATCTTTATTGTCGCGGACGCGGCCGCCGCCAAAATCGGTGGCAATGGGGCCGGGCGCTACTACGTTGGCACCAATGCCGCGCGAACCTAATTCTCGGGCCAGGTAGCGGGTAAGTCCTTCCACGGCACTTTTGGTAGCACCGTACGCCGAAGAACCCGGGTTAGAAAAGCGCGCCAAACCGGAAGAAATATTAATAATGCGGCCACCCTCATTTATAAACGGCAACGCTTTTTGGGTTAAGAAAAACACGCCTTTGTAATGAATATTAATCATCTCATCAAACTGCTCTTCGGTGGTATCGGCAAAGGCTGCGTACAGGGCGGTGCCGCCGTTGTTAATCAGGAAATCGAAATTGGGGCTGCCGGTTTGTTCGGTTAAATACGCAGTTACCTGGCTAAAGAAATTAGGGAAAGATTTGGTGTCGGCCACGTTTAATTGGAAAGCAGCGGCTTGTTGCCCCAAGTCTTTTATTTCGGCTACTACTTTTTCGGCTTCCTGTTGGTTGCTGTGGTAGGTAAGCACTACATTAATGCCTTTTTGGGCCAGGCGCAGGGCCATGTCTTTGCCCAGTCCGCGGCTCCCGCCGGTTACCAGGGCTATTTTACTTTTTGTAGTCATCGTCTTAAATATTTATACTACAAAATTACGGCAGGAGGTTAGGCAGGTGGTTACGCCGTTCAATCTTATATTTGCAAAAATCAAATATTTGGTATTAAGCCCGGAAATTTACCGGCGACAAACCGGCCTGTTTTTTAAAGAAATTAGAAAAATGCGCCACTTCTTCAAAACCCAGGGCGTAAGCAATCTCCGATACGTTCCAGTCGGTTTGCTTCAGCAATATTTTGGCTTCCTGCGCCAGGCGGCCACTAATAAAATCGGTGGTGGTTTTGCCGGTATTTTCTTTTAATACTTTGTTCAGGTGGTTTACGTGGATGGCTAATCTGTCGGCGTAATCTTTAGCGGTGCGCAGTTCCAGGCGCTGACCAGGGGAGGTTACGGGAAATTGCCTCTCCAGCAACTCTACAAATAAACCGGCTACGCGCGTAGTGGCATTTTGGGCAGTATGCGTGGCAATATCGGGTTGCAGTTTCTGCCCGAAATGAATCAGCTCCAGCACGTAATTGCGCAGTAAATCGTATTTATACACGTAATCAGAAGCTATTTCCCGGAACATTTTTTCGTAAATAGTTTCCAGTTCTTTTACCTGGTTCGCTTCTAATTGGAAAACGGGGTAGCCACCGGCTTTAAAAATCGGGAGTTCGTCTAATAAAATGCCGGTAAGCGAAGCATTTAAAAATTCACTTGTAAAAATGCAGAAATACCCGGATTGCTGCTCGTCTTGGGGTATATAATTGTACGGCACCTTGGGCGAGGCAAATAACAAGCCGTGCTGCTTAATCTGGATTATTTTATCGGCGTACTCGGCGCGGTTGTGCCCGTTTATTAAGCTTATTTTATAATACGTACGCCGGTTGTAGGGCATTACTTTCGTTTCTTTTACCTTCTGCCGCATACTCGCAATACTAAATACATTAAAATGCCCGATTTCTTTATTAATGCGGCCCGGCAAAATGGTTTCGAGTTGCGTTTCGTTTACAAAACCCATTTCGCGGTAAAAATCCTGCAAAGAAGCTACGCCAGTCATACTACAGTTAGTTGCGATATTCAAATATAAGCAATTTTAATAGGTATTAATATTTATACTAACACCTTATAGAAGCTTTTTATTTTTTGAATACAAAGTAATTTGCCAATTAGAATATTTCGGAAGGACTTATTTGGATGGATTATCTAAAATCTCAAGATTTTCTAAGTGAATATTTAGTAAAAATTTCTAAGTCAAAAATTTAATGCTGGCTTAAAAACCGTAAGAGTCTTTTTTGTTTTGGTTATTAATGTCCTTGATTTGGTTACAATTGGTAACGCCTTAACAGACGACCTTTGCTTTACTGATTTACGAATCTTTAAACTTATGGAAAATCAAATCAAGTCATCAACAAACAATCCGCCGGTTGCCCTGGTAACCGGCGCAAACCAAGGGGTAGGTTATCAGATTGCCAAAGCACTAGCCGAAAAAGGCTATACCGTATATGTTGGGTCGCGTAATCTGAACAACGGCGAAAAGGCCGCAATGGAAATTGGGGCCAATGCACAGGCCATACAACTGGATGTTACCCAGCAACCCACCATAGATGCCGCAGTAGCGCACATTAAAAAAGAACAAGGCCATTTAGACTTGCTCGTAAACAATGCCGCTATTGCCCACGCGGGCAAACCCGGACGCACTTTAGAAGATGCAACCGCCGCCGGCCGGGCTACGACTGCCTCCCTGGATGAGGTCCGGACCGTTTGGGAAACCAACGTATTTGGGGTTATAGCCATTACGCAAGCCATGTTGCCTTTGCTGCGGAAATCATCGGCCGCGCGTATTGTTAATGTTTCCAGTGGCTTGGGTTCCCTCACCTGGGTTTCAGACCCGGCTTGTTGGGCCAGGGAGCATTTTGGCGTGGTGTATGCGGCCTCTAAAACGGCCCTTAATGCAGTTACTATGGCTTTTGCCATCGAGCTCGAAAAAGAAAACATCAAGGTCAACGCAACCAGTCCTGGTTTTACGGCCACCGCGCTGAATAATTTCCAGGGCACCGATTCGGTTGAGGTAGGTTCGCGCGAACCGATCCGGGTAGCCCTGGAAACCGACGGCCCGACGTCGTCTTTTACCGGTCCGGATGGCCCTCTTCCTTGGTAATAGCTTAATTCTAATTTTAATTTATGACCGGCAGCTGACCAGTTGCCGGTCATCCTTATTATCTTTCAACATGAAAAGTGACATGCCAAAAGTTCCCAATTTAGAATCTATACCGGAAATACACCGGTTGCTGGGTTTGCCGGGGCCGGTTCATCCCTTAATTACTTTGCTGGATGGTACCCGAGAGCAAATTGACATGAGCCGACTGCCGGTCAGTTACGTCTCACATTTTTATAAAATATCTTTTATTACTAAACTGGGTGGCAAGTTCCGATACGGACAGGGCTATTATGATTTTGACGAAGGCAGCCTTTTATTTACAGCCCCTAACCAGCTTATAGGCAGCACAGATAAATATAAGGATAGTGCAGGTTATTCGCTGATTCTCCATCCTGATTTTTTGCAAGGGTATCCGTTGGCTAAAAAAATTAAAAGTTTCGGATTCTTTTCTTATGGGAGCAACGAGGCACTGCACCTCTCGGAGCCCGAAAGAGCCACCATGCTGGCAATCTATAACATTATTCAGCAAGAATTAAACAGCCGGATTGATGACTTTAGCCAGGAGGTAATTATCTCCCAACTCGAATTATTGTTGAGTTATGCCAAGCGCTTTTACAAGCGCCAGTTTTTAACCCGGCAGGCGGTTACCAGCGATTTGCTGCAACAACTAGAAGAGCTGCTGAATATTTATTTTGAGGAAGACCAGCCATTGAGCCAGGGCGTGCCTACTGTGCAATATTTGGCAGATAGATTAAATTACACACCTAATTATTTAAGCGATATGCTGCGGTCGCTCACCGGCTTAAACGCGCAACAGCATATCCATCAAAGGCTTATTGAAAAATCGAAAGAATTACTCTCCACCACCAACCTGACCATCAGCGAAGTGGCTTATCAGTTAGGCTTTGAGCATCCGCAATCTTTCAGCAGGTTATTTAAAATAAAAACCCAGCTATCGCCGGTGCAATTTAAATCAGCTTTTAATTAGAGCTAAATAGACTATGTTTTAGCAGAAGTACTTTAAGACCTCATTAAACTTATGAACTATGGTATAAATAGATAAAGCGTAAATTTAAATAGGAGGGATGCTCATGCTCTAAGACATAGGAAAATTTGCTAACGGATTAATTATTATCGACAAAATATCATCGAAAGAACTGAATGCTATTACTATAGAGGAATTGCGTTTCAAACAAACTAATCAATTAACATGGTAATCTTTTTATTTTGCAGTTTTAAGTTGAAGCTTCTTTAATAATCTATTAAGAATAATTTTGATTAAAGCTTTTGATGAGATGCCAAACCTACAATTTTATGCGAATAAGCGTCGCTAATTCAGGAGTTTACCGTTTTAGCTCATAACGTTATTTATGTAAAGTCTCTCATATTAATTCCAGAATTCAACATAAAAACAGGTTTTTGATAGGGTGGATAATCACTTAGGTACTTTTATATTCCAATTGATAAAGTATTGTTTGTATATCCTCCTGTTTAATTACTTTATGGATTAAACCTCTAACTAATTCATACTCTTGGGACTTAGCTGTATCAGAAATATCCAATGAGGAAGTAAGTATATAAATGTGGCACCGACCTAATAATTGCTGTTTGTAAGGCGCAAGTTCATCTAAAAATTCCCAACCGCTCATACCCGGCATGTTCAAGTCCAAAAATATAACCCAGGGTATAGTGGTTGGCATTTCCTCTAAAATAGCACTTAAAGCTTCTTCAGCCGACAAAAATGATGAAACAAACCCTGGAAAACCTGCTTGTATTAAACTGTGTCTGGTCAAGAAAATACTCATGTCATCATCATCTATAAAATAGGTCTTCATACTTCAAATTTTAACTACTTCACAAATATCTCAACTTTAAAAATCAATAAAATCGAATGCTGTTTTAAGATGCAGGTATTAAATTAGAGAAATTTTCTATTTATCCAATTTAATACCGGTATCTTAAAACAGCTAAACTTACATCAACTAAATAGCAGTTAATTATTTTTAAACTTAATCTTAAATTCAGTTCCGTTATTTATTTCACTGGAAATTGAAATCTCTCCTCCCAGGGTTTGCACTTGGGTTTTCACCATAAATAATCCCATTCCTTTTCCTTCAATATGCAAATGAAAGCGTTTGTACAGGCCAAATACCTGGTCCTTTTTTTTAGCTAAATCTATACCTAATCCATTGTCTTTAAAGCTGATTATTAGTTCATCTTCCACTATCTCACTTTTAATTTGGATGTTAAGTGGCAAATCGGGACGTCGATATTTAATGCTGTTGGAAATTAGATTATAAAATATGCTATGCAGATAACTTTTAAGGGTAAAAAATTCAGGAGCGGCTTTAAAGTCGGTGTTAATTTGTACGCCTTCTTTTTGTATCAGGCCCTCGATACTTGCTTCAATATTAAAAACCAATTGGGCCAGATTTACAACTTCTTTCTTTTCAGCGATGTCTTTTTTTACCTGAAGGATGCTGTTAAGGTCCTTAATTACATTATCAAGCCGTTGCGCATTCAAGTGCAAACCTTCTAAGCATTTTTTCTTAAGCTCAGGCGGGCTGTCATCCTGGTTCAGTATATTGGCCAGGCCTGTAATAGTTGCTACCGGGGCCCGTAGGTTATGCGAAACAATGTAGGAGAATTGTTCCAGTTCTTTGTTAGCCGAAACCAATTCTTTGGTATAGTTTTGAAGGCTTTCGTTTAGCTGGAGCAATTTAATATTCGATAATTTACGTTCCGTTACATCTTTAAAATAAACAGATAAGCCATTTACAGAGGGATAAATATTAAACTCCAGCCATTTATGGTTAGATTCAGAATAGATTTCGAAATTTTGAACTGTATTATCAGCCAGGACTTTGTGGTAAAGAAAGTAAGGGGGGAATCTACGGCAGCGGGAAATATGTCCCACAGGCTTTTATTTATAATTTTAGACCTGGGACAGTTTAGCAATCTTTCGGCCTCTTTGTTCCAATAAGTTACAATCCAGTTAGAATCTAAGGCATAAAAAGCATCTCCAATACTTTCCAGAATATTGGCCTTTTCTTCAAAAGCTTTTAAAACCGCTAACTCGGCTTTTTTAGTTTTATCTATATCTTGCAAACTTCCGAATATCCGGATACATTTACCTGCTTTAAATTCGGCTTTACCAATATCCCGCACCCATTTTTTATTTCCTTTAGCGGTTATAATCTCTAGTTCTATATCGTAGGGCATATTATTTAGAACTGCTTCTTGGAGAGCCAAAGTCATCATTTCCCGGTAAGCACCTTCCTGGAGAAAGGCTAGCTTTATATCTAAACTGGGAATAAACGCTTCATCTACCTCGTATATTTCCCGCATCACCGGCGACCAGTAATGGAAATCTGCGGTTAAATCTGCCTCGTAACTACCAATCCGAGCCAGTTGCGTAGCTTCTTTTAAAAGTTCGGCTAATTTCTTTTGCTCCGATATATCCGAAACCATAGCTAAAGAGCCTTTAAAAATGCCCTCTTCATCAAAAATAGGATTAGCCGAGATTTTGGCCCATATTATGCTGCCGCTTTTAGAAACGAATTTAGCATCTGTATAATCGGGCTTTCCCGCTTTTAAATTTTTCAGCCCTGTAGCTGCCTTTTGCCAGCCTTCTTCATCTATAAAAGAAAAAATTTCTTTCCCCAGCATTTCCTCTTCTGAATATTCGAAGATATCAACCATCTTTCGGTTCACAAAGGTAGTTAAGCCATTTTCGTCTAATAACCATATTCCTTCCTGCGCCGTTTCTACAATCTGGCGATATTGCTTTTCGCTTCTTTCTATTTTTTTGCTCGCCTGTATTTGCTCGGTAATATCTACCCCTACACACTGAATTTCAGATGGAATGCCCTGGGCGTTTGTTAAGCAGATAAAATCCCAAATAGTATTTCTTACGCCACCATTTTTTAGGGGCTTATCTATTTCCACCTGAAATACGCGGTTCGGGTTATCTAAACACTTTTTACTTATGTCTATTATGCGTTGGTGGTGGTACTCTTTCGTGGAACTCAGCGGTTTCTTACCAAGAATTATGTTATCCGGGTATAACCAACTAAAATCTTGGGTATACTTGTCGTTACAATAAGTGTACTCGCCTTGTAAATTAGTTCTGAATAAATAATTAGTCTGGGATTGAACAATACCTCGGTGGCGGGCTTCGCTTACGAGTAATTGCTCTGAAGCTACTTTCCTTTCGGTTATATCCTGAAAAGTTCCTCTAAAAAATAATGGTTTTTGCTTATCGTCTTTTACGACAGAGCCCCTTACGTGTACCCACTTTAGTGTGCCGTTGGGTGTAATAATCCGGTGCTCCACATCCAGGTCTGCTTTGTCGACAAAAGAAGTGGTATATTTATTTTTAACCATCTCTTCATCTTCCGGATGTATAGCGGCCTTAATCGCATCCCCAGTGAGCGGAAAAGTGTTCTTATCCCATTCAAATATTTTATATACCTCATCTGTCCAAAAAATTTCCTTATCTTTAATATTGTAATCCCAATAACCAAGGTGGGCAATACTCTGGGCAATTAAAAGTTTGTCACGCGTATCTTTCAGCTT
>NZ_JBMQUD010000066.1:0-75810 GCF_057359045.1 Adhaeribacter sp. | reverse complement strand
TGGCTTATTGTATGAAATGCACGTTTTTAGAGTTGAGAAAGGAAGCCAAACCCGGGTGTATGAATCTTCGGTTTACTACAATGAAGGCAGAATTATTCAGATAAATACCAGCTACGCCGACCATTACCGGTTTGAATACAACGAACAAGGCAATGCCACCAAAACCTTCTATAAGCCTTCTACCCGGCCAGAATATTTAGTAGAAGAATATACCAGCTACAACGATAAAGTGCAGGACACCCCTACGGATGTGGCATTTATGGCACGAAATATATTCTTTGGCTTACGCGGTCGTAATTTTAGCCGCAACCAGGTTACTGCTTATAAAGTGTACAACGAAGATGGCAGCTTAAAAGCAGATTATGCTATTAACCGGGAATTTAATGCTGAAGGTAAAATTCAGAAAAAGGTAACTACAGTAACCAGCAACGGTGCCACCACCAGCACTACTTTAGAAACCGAATATCCAGTTTGTCCATAATTTATTGAGTTGGTGCCGGTTTTGTAAATAGCCTGACGCCTAAATTAAATTGCCCGAGTCAGTTCTGGTTCGGGCAATTTAAACCAAACCGGCCACACCAGTTTATTTAATATTCTAAAATTTAAGCTACTTAATTGATTCTATTTTTACATTAACCCTTAGGTTATTAGCACCTAAAACTGATTAATTATCTATTCTTTTGTGCTTACCTAATTATTATATATCCCAATGATACGGTTAAAAAATATTGATTATACCAAATACGCGCCGGTGCAACTGCGGGGCAACGAAACTTATTTTATTTACACAGTAGACAAACACGAAGGTTTTGATGAGGCCGGAGATGAATATTATTTTTATTGTCATCCTTTAACCCAGGACGGTGAAGCTAACTTTAATCGCTCGGTATTGCTTTCTAAAAAGTGTATTAAGCCTATACCTATCCGTTTATCGAGCCGGCGCTAGCCGCCTTGCCCCACGCCCAACCAAGGTAATTTCTTAAACCTAGTTGCTTAGTAGTCATTTCCGAAATAGTACAGATGTTACCAATCGCCATTAAACAACTGTTAGGTAAGATTTTACTGTTTGTACAAACCGGGTATAAAACAAGGTTAATTCTGCCCAATTATTGCTTTTAATTAATTCTGCCGGAAACAAACTACTCCCCATGCCTACTCCTTTGGCTCCGGCTTTAAAAAATTCCAGGCAATTACTACCTGTAATACCACCAGTTGGTAATAACTGCAAATAATTTAAAGGCGCTAATATTTCTTTAATATACTCGGGCCCTAGCTTGCCGGCCGGAAAAACTTTTACCATGGTTGCCCCTAAATGCCAGGCTTCGTAAATTTCGGTGGGGGTATAAGCTCCCGGAAAGATGGGCACCTGGGCCTGTACACAAGCTTTTACTACTTCTTTATTCAGAACAGGGGTAACAATAAATTGCGCGCCGGCGACCAAAGCTTTTTCTAAATCAGGTAAGTTACAAACCGTACCAGCTCCAATATTTAACCGGTTACCGTAGTGGGTTTGCAACCACGTAATACTACTTACCGCCTGCGGCGAATTCATGGTTACTTCTAAATTGGTTAAGCCCGCATTTGCATAAGCGGCAGTTATGGGCTCCAGCAACTCCTGATGTAAGTTACGCATAATGCCAATTACAGGCAATTTATGAAACAACTCTCCCGAAAATGTGCTTTTCATGTAAGGTATTTTAGTTGGGTTAAAATCTGGTATTGTCCCCGAATAACGGCTTCATCGGCTAATTGCGGAGCGTAAAGGTGTACTTTTTGCGGGAGTTCTAAAAGCCGGAGCGCCTGGGCATAAGGTTTATGCAAGTTTTCACCGCCACATAAATAAATCTCGGCCGAGGTTTTTCTTAAATCTTGTAGTTCCAGCCCAATGAGTAGGCCGCTTAAATAGTGTAAATTTTCGTTGGGGGTAAATTTGCGGAATAAATCATTCGTCCGGACCCGAAACGCCAGTTGCAATAAATTGCCAGCGTGGGCTGCCTCCAAACCCGCTTTAAAACTTTCAGCTACTACGGTTTCGCTTAATTCTGCGTTTTCGGATACCGAAGTTCTTAAAATACTTTGCTTAGTTAAGAGCGCAAAGAATTCGCCGGTCATGTAGGTATTAAACCCGAGGGCCAGCTTTTGGCGTACCCAAATGTGCTTAGAATGGGTTCCCGGAAAAATATATACCTGTTCGGTATTGGTATCGGGCGTTTGTTGAGCAAACCCGATAAGCTGTGTTTCTTCGCCCCGCATTACATCGTTGGTAGTACAAACACCCGAAATCAGGTACAAATCGTTTGGAAAATCAGCCGAAGCCGGAATTAATTCAGTTTTCAGGCCTGTGCCATCGAGAGCAAAAGGTACAGGCTGGTAAGGCAACTCCCGCATACCTATGGTTGAGGAGGCCATACCCGAAACCAATAAGGGAATACCAGCCAGCGCTATAGAATTTTGTTTTTCTAGCTGTTGCAACTGGGCTTTAATTACTTCCTGGTAAAAGCGCAGGCGATTGGGGCTTTGCTCCGGACTGGCTGCCTGCCAGTTGGCATAAGTCTGGTTAATGCCTCCCGCTGAGCTTAGTTGCGCTGCTACCTTTAAAGACGGCACTTCTATTAATCTTAACCTGAATGCTGTAGTGCCCCAGTCCAGGCTCAGAAAATTTATCATGGGTGTTTACGTAAATAATTGCCTGCACTTTCAGGCGGCAAATAACGTTAAATTTAACTATTTGCTAAAGTAAAAGTGCTCAATGGTTTATTATAGTGGTATAGCCATTTTGTTACTATTATAAATCTTTTTTCCGGAAAAAAGAGTAATAACCAATATTATGGCCGCCTTTACCTTAGCGTAAAGTTAGCCTTAAAGCAACAACAGAAATCTAAACTTATAATGTAAACTTATGAACTCATATCCGCCAAAACCAGAAAATGTGCGTGCACCTGAGCACCTGAGCCAGAACGAAATCAGAAAAAGCCTGGAGGAGTTGGATGGCAAAATTAAAATATTACAGGCTAGGGCTCATGCCACCACCGTAGACTCTAACCACACGTACCACGAACACATTGCCGCTTTAGAACGCAAACGGAGCTTAATTGCCGACAAACTAAACGCCTCGGGCAACGATACCGATACCAACAGCAGCACCTGGACTGATATTAAAAATGGCATTGATAGCCTAACTAATGATATAAAAAAGATTTGGGAATAAAAAATTTCATTAAGAAAACAAAAGCCGGCCGATTTGCCGGTTTTTTGTTTTAAGACTAAGCGAAATTTAAACCGCCCAGGTTCCTAAAAATTAACCTGGTTAATGCACAACACCTCCACATCGGATTCCGCCCCAAAGCATTTTTTACTCTGTTGTTGTGGAGCTGTATACATTTACATAATAAGGGTAAACATTAGATACAAAATCCTTTGAAATACTAATGCTGATAGAACACCTCCTAAAGCAGCCATTTAAGATGGATTAAATACATAATTAATTTTATTTTCTAGCGAACAGTTCAACTCATATTTGGTATTACAAGCACGTCTAATATTTTCCTTTCTTACCTGATAATGCCAATTTGCTTATAAAGCAATTTTAACGCTTTACATATTCCGGTAATTGTTCAACGGAGTTTAAAAAATAAAGTGTTTATCTATACCTATTATTTAGAGGATGCTGGAATAGTTAAAATCTACCTGCCTACTAAGCTGTAAAAAACAAATTTATTTAAATTAAATTACAACAATTATATATTAAGTTTTTCATATATTTACGTAAATTTGAAGACGGTTAAAAATTTAAATCTTTTTTATTAATAATCTTCGGAAATTTATTCTTAATTTAAGAAAAGTACTTCTATATAGGTGCAACTAATTTTAGCCTCAACGGTATCAAAGATAAATAATTGGATTAGATTTAAACAAATCTTTGCTGGTTAAACCCTTCGTTTTGTTTAAATTGCGAGCTAGTATGTATTAATATTTATATTTCTTCTTCTTGAATAGAACACTTTTACTTCTACTGTTTTTATTTCTTTCTTTACTTAGTTCTGCCGGCGTGTTAGATAACCCTCCCCGGCCAACTCCGCCTAAAGTAAAGCCCAATACCCTTATATTTAAACTTAAGCCCCCCTACCAAGTACTGGGGCGCAGTTCTGGGCAAAGCTTGCAACAAATACTCGCTCCTACAGCTCCGCACACAAAGCTTTTGCAAAAGTTTCCGCAAGCAGTTAGTAAACCTAACCTTAAACCGGGCGAAGTGGATTTAAGCTTATTTTATGAACTGCAGTTTGCCCCACCTTTTACCTTTACCAAGCTAAAAGGACTTTTACTTAGCAGTGGCTTGGTAGAGTACGTAGAGCCAGTTTATATTCCGGAAATATTGCACCAACCCAACGATCCGCTGGCCGATTCGCTTAACGGTGCCCAGTATTACCTCCGCAACATGAAAGCTTTTAAAGGCTGGGATATTCAGAAAGGTGATTCTTCGGTAGTTATTGCAATTTTAGATACCGGCATCCGGCTAAGCCACCAGGATTTAAAAACCAAAATTAAATATAATTACAACGACCCCATTAACGGCATCGACGACGACCAGGACGGTTACGTCGATAATTTTTACGGCTGGGATTTGGGTGATAACGACAACAACCCCAGTGCCGACAAAGATGCCCACGGCGTATTGGTAGCAGGTATTGCCGCGGGTGCCACCAATAATGGCGTTGGGGTGGCTGGTGTAGGTTATAATTGTAAAATATTGCCCGTAAAAGTTTTTAACTCAACTTCTAAAGGAAGCTTTGCCGGCTACGAGGGAATTGTGTACGCGGCCGACCACGGGGCGCACGTTATTAATTTATCGTGGGGTTCGCCGGGCCAGCGTTCGGCTTACGAACAAGACCTAATTAACTATGCGGCCATTAATAAAAACGTGGTAGTAGTTGCTGCCGGGGGCAATACTGCCGCCGACTTAGATTTTTACCCCGCATCTTACGACAACGTCCTTTCTGTTTCGTCGGTCGATGGCAACGATAACCGGTTTTTTGCACATACTTACAGCAACAAAATAGACATACTGGCAGTAGGCGTAAACGCATGGACTACCGGCGGCTTAAATGATACCCATTATACTTCTGGCTATGGTACCTCTTTTGCTTCGCCTATAATAGCTGGCTGTGCTGCCCTGGTCCGGAAACAGTTTCCTAATTACACGGCTTTGCAAGTGGCCGAACAGCTACGGATTACAGCCGATGATATTTATAACTTACCCGGAAATACTCCTTTTAAAGAGCGATTGGGCCGGGGCCGGGTTAACCTGTACCGGGCACTCACCGAAACCAATAGCAAAGCCGTAAGAAATACCAACAATACCTATAGTAAGGGTAATAGCCTTTTCCCGGGCGATACCTTAAAAATTACCGGTACCTTTACCAATTTCCTGGTTCCTACCAATAATTTACAGGTTACTTTATCCTGCACCTCGCCGTATGTTACCATTTTGCAGGATAATTTTAATGCCGGGGCCTTAGGCACTCTGGCATCTGCCACCAACACGGCACAACCTTTTAAAATTTATATTAGCCCTAACATACCGCTTAATTCGGTTATAAACTTCCGGTACGGCTTTTCGGATGGAACTTATACCGATTACCAATATTTTAAAGTAGCTGCCAATCCTGATTTTGTAACCATTAATATTAACAACTTAGGTGTAACAGTAACCAGTAAGGGAAACATTGGTTATAACGGCTTAAACTACGAACAAGGCAACGGGGTATTTTATAAAGATGATAGTCCTTTGCTATCGGAAGGCGGTCTGATGATTGGAACCATGCCCAGCCGGGTCTCCGACAATATCCGAAACGAAAATTATGAATCGGATAATAATTTTACCCAACTCTCAGTAGTGCAATATTTACCCGAACCAACTTTTGCCGATGTAGCGGCCCACGGGGTCATGCAAGATTCTTTCCCGTCGACGAATGCGGCGGGGGTGCGGGTATCGCATTGGGCTTATGCCTGGAAAAATGCCCCCAACCATAAGTTTGTTATTCTGGAATATAAAATTACGAATAATACATTAAGCCCATTTAATAATTTGTATGCCGGTATGTTTACCGACTGGGATGTAGACGGCGCTTTCCGGAATGTTGCCGACTGGGATTCAGTAAACAGCATGGGCTACGTGTATAATGTAGACCGGCGCAACCTATATATTGGGGTAAAACTGCTTTCTAACGTACCTGCAACCCATTATGCCATCGATAACTTGTACGGGCCGCAGGAAAATATTTCGTTAACCGATGGCTTTAGCAACGCTAAAAAATACCGGGCACTTTCGAACCCCATTAGCAAAAACAAAAAAGCGGGTTTAAATGGAGCGGGTAACGACGTATCGGACGTTACTGGAGCTAAATTGCCCAACCTAGCCCCCGGCGAAAGCACCACGATAGCATTTGCCATTGTGGCCGGCGATAGCTTTACTGAATTACAAGCCAACGCAGCCGCAGCCCAAACCCGGTTTAGCCAGGTAAAAACCGGACCATTGCCAATAGCTTTAAACGATACCATCTGCCCGGGTTCCCATGCAGTTATTCTCCCGGAAAATGGCAATAACTTTAAATTTTATGCCGATGCTACCCGCCAAACTTTATTGGGTAGTGGCCGTGGTTATAAAACCCCGATCTTGAAAAAGAAAACCACTTATTATGTAAGTAATATCGATTCGGTTTACGAAAGCGCAGTAGTACCCTGGCATATAGAGGTAGAAAAATCAAATGTTAATTTTAGCTTTAGCCCTAATCCGGTATCACCGGGCGTTAACGGACAGGTAAGCTTTACCGATTATACCCCAAATGCAGTTAGCTGGCACTGGTATTTTGGCGATAAAGGCGAAAGCACCGCTAAAAACCCGACCGTTAAATACCGCGAAGCCGGTAGCTACACGGTAAAATTAGTTACTACCAACCTGAAGGGCTGTACAGATTCACTTACCAAAGTAGTTAAAATAGATTATTTGGCGTACAACAATAATTGGCAGCAGGCAGGTATTAAGGTTTATCCAAATCCTACGTCAGAAAATTTAAATATTGATATACCAGCTAATGTAAATCTAAGCAACGGCGCAACCTTAGAAGTAGTAAATGTATTAGGGGGCGTTGTAAAACAGCAGGCAATTACTAAAAATGGTTTATACAATTTGCGACTAAATGGCCTGGCTAAAGGCATGTACCTACTACAAATACAAGGCATAGACGGAGTCTTTCGTCAGAAATTCCAATATTTATATTAACCTGCAACCTATCTGTTCTGGTTAAATATTTTGGTTAGTGCAGCGCAGGTTAAGTAAAATCAGTAGATTCTGATGCAGCAAAACCTATTAATACCGACCTGTACTAACATCCTTCTCTGCCAGAAGAACGTTCTGCTGTCATCCTGTAAGGAACTATTGTTTAGAAAGAAAAGTAGGTAATAAAAGTAATTACTAGACTTTCCTGTAATACCTTTTAGCCAAATGCCATACTAAGTACCTATAAATATGGTAAAAGATTATTTCTATTGGTGTAATAATTTTCAGTAGTCTCTAATCCTTAGTGTGTTGTATATAATTAAAAGCTAAGGAAACCCAGCAGATTTTATAACAGGTTTAAACAAATTAAGGGCGTTAGTACCTACTGCATTATACCGCTACTTGCATCCTAAATATTTCTAACAGGTAAAAAAAAAAGCGGCGGCTTCTATAAATAGAAGCCGCCGCTTTTTTATGTTAAATTATAGGCTTAGGCCTGCTGAATAAACCCTTCGCTGGCTTTTCTGGCACTCTCAATACGAATCAGGTTAAGCGCTGAACCGGCTTTAAACCAGGCAATCTGTCCTTCGTTATACGTATGGTTCGCCTCAAAAGAATAGCTAGAGCCATCAGCGTGGTGCAATACTACTTGTAAAGATTTGCCCGGTGCAAAATCAAGCAAGCCCACGATGTCGATTATATCGTCTTCCAAAATTTCGTTATAATCGGCTTTATTCGTAAAGGTTAAGGCCAACATACCTTGTTTTTTCAGGTTGGTTTCGTGGATACGGGCAAAAGATTTTACCAGTACTACTTTCACGCCTAAATGCCGGGGCTCCATGGCCGCGTGTTCCCGCGAAGAACCTTCGCCGTAGTTTTCGTCGCCGACTACTATAGAACCAATTCCGGCTGCTTTGTAAGCACGGGCCACTACAGGAACTTCCTGGTAAGGCGTACCTTGGATGGCCTGGTTTTTAACACTATTGGCTTCACCGTTAAAAGCATTGATGGCGCCAATTAGCATATTATTAGAAATATTATCCAGGTGACCCCGGTATTTCAGCCACGGACCAGCCATAGATATATGGTCGGTAGTACATTTACCCTGCGCTTTAATGAGTAAACGTAAACCTTTCAGGTCGCTGCCGCTCCAAGGCTGGAACGGGTCTAATAATTGTAAACGGTCTGATTTAGGATCAACAATCACTTCTACGCTATTGCCATCGGTGGCGGGTGCTACATAACCGGCATCTTCTACGGCAAAACCATTCGGCGGTAATTCTACGCCCCGTGGTTCATCTAACCGTACCGCTTCACCAGCTTTGTTAACCAAGGTATCGGTTAAAGGGTTAAACGTTAAATCACCGGCAATGGCAAAAGCGGTAACAATTTCGGGCGAAGCCACAAAAGCGTGCGTATTGGGGTTACCGTCGTTACGTTTGGCAAAATTCCGGTTAAACGACGTAATAATAGAGTTGCGGCGACGAGGGTCGTCGGTATGGCGTGCCCACTGACCAATACACGGTCCGCAAGCATTGGCCAATACAACGCCACCCATTTCGGCAAAAGTATCTAATAAACCATCGCGTTGCACCGTGTAGCGTACTAATTCAGAACCAGGGGTTACAGTAAATTCGGCGTTTACAGCTAAA
The DNA here is from genome assembly GCF_057359045.1 of Adhaeribacter sp. Lineage (NCBI taxonomy): Bacteria > Pseudomonadati > Bacteroidota > Cytophagia > Cytophagales > Hymenobacteraceae > Adhaeribacter > Adhaeribacter sp. The sequence goes on along the minus strand of NZ_JBMQUD010000066.1, from coordinate 66,882 downwards.
CCTTTTTCTACGGCCTGGTTAGCAATCGATGCTGCGCGGGTAATATCTTCGTAAGAAGAGTTGGTACAAGAACCAATTAAACCTACTTCTAATTTAGCCGGCCAATCGTGTTCTTTTACAGCTGCCGCAAACTGCGAAATAGGCCAGGCAGCATCGGGAGTAAATGGTCCGTTTACGTGTGGCTCCAGTTCCGATAAATTTATTTCGATTAACTGATCGTAATACGCTTCCGGATTTTGGTAAACCTCATCATCGGCCCGTAAATGCTCGGCAATGCCATCGGCTAAATCTGCAATATCAGCTCTTTCGGTTCCTACCAGGTAGTCACGCATTTTACCATCGTAGGCAAACACCGAAGTAGTAGCACCAATTTCGGCACCCATATTACAAATGGTAGCTTTGCCCGTACAAGACATGCTGTTGGCACCTTCGCCAAAATATTCAACAATAGCGCCGGTACCGCCTTTAACAGTTAAGATACCCGCTACTTTCAGAATAACATCTTTGGGAGCAGTCCAGCCACTCATTTTACCGGTTAATTTAACCCCGATAATTTTCGGAAATTTCAATTCCCAGGCCATACCGGCCATTACGTCTACAGCATCAGCCCCACCTACGCCAATCGCAATCATACCTAAACCACCAGCATTAGGCGTATGGGAGTCGGTACCAATCATCATACCACCGGGGAAAGCATAGTTTTCTAAAACTACCTGGTGAATAATACCAGCTCCGGGTTTCCAGAAACCAATACCGTATTTATTTGAAACCGAAGCCAGGAAATCATAAACTTCTTTGTTTTCGGTAGTAGCAATTTCTAAATCTTCGTTGGCACCATCGCGGGCCTGAATCAGGTGGTCGCAGTGTACGGTAGAAGGTACCGATGCCTGGGGTTTACCCGCCTGCATAAATTGTAATAAGGCCATTTGGGCAGTAGCATCTTGCATAGCTACCCGGTCCGGTGCAAAATCTACGTAAGATTTGCCGCGCTCAAAAGCTTCGGAAGCTTTGCCGTTGTACAAATGCGCGTAAAGGATTTTTTCAGTTTGTGTAAGTGGTCGGCCTACAGCCTGGCGGGCAGCGGCGATGCGCTCCCCTAATCCGGCGTAAACCGCCTTAATCATATCTATATCAAATGCCATGTTTATTGGTTTTTGAAGTTATCTATTTAATTTATGGTCACCTGCTCCTGAACAGAACGGGCTATATAAATTTGCGCAAATATATATAACCTGTTATTAAACTACTATTTAATCGTAAACCTATTTTACTATTTAAAATAAAAACAAATAAGATTTACAAAAAAATATACCCCAAGAACTTATTTGGTCCGGAGGTTATTCATGTTGGTACCGTCTAGTTCGTCGGTATCCAGTTCGTCTTCGGCAGCTACATTGCCGGCTTCCCGTACGCCTTCGTAAGTTGTATCCAACTCATCAGTCGCCTGGGGCGTATCCAAGCTCGCATCAGTACCGGGCAGTTCCTTGCTTTCGTCGGCGTTGGTTATTTTATCGGGCTCAATGGGGTTAGGTGTGGGTGAATTTTCCATATCTAGTTTTATTTTAATTATTTACTATAATACCCTTACAAAAAATCTTAGTTGCCCAGGGTAAATAAAAGCTAATTCTACCTAAATAGTAGACATTTGTATAAACTAAACGCTTTCTTTTTTACTTTTGTATTTACATTTTGTTTAAAACTACTCTTAGATATTTATTTTTTGCGTTTATGTCTGGTTTAAAAGCTTATATATATTGGAGTACAGCATTACTAACGCTTGTAATTTTAATTACCACCAGCTGCAAATCTCCCAAAAACAAAACCCTTAAGCCAGGTATCTGGCGCGGGGTGCTTACCATATCTAACCAGGAGTTGCCATTTTTAATGCAGGTAGAAACCACCGACTCAGGTAAAACGGTGGCTTACCTGCGCAACGGCGAAGAAAAAATTTTACTGGACGATATTACCATTGCCGGCGATTCGGTAAAAATTCCTCTTCACATTTTTGATGCGGATTTAAAAGCCCATATAAATGATCAGGAAGATGGCCTGAAGGGTAAATGGATCCGGTATAACCTGCCCGAACCATACGAGGTAAATTTTAGCGCCAAATTAGGTCAGGATTATCGTTTCTCCCGTAATCCGGCACCGGCAACTCAAAACTTTAGCGGTAAATGGGATGTACTTTTTAAATATTCCGACGGCACCGAAGAAAAAGCCATTGGTGTTTTTGAACAGGACCAAAATAAATTAAAAGGCACATTTTTAAGTACCACCGGTGATTACCGTTACCTCGATGGCGAAGTAGCCGGCGACGAACTGCGGTTATCGACATTTGATGGTTACCATGCGTACTTATTTAAAGCCCACCCCAATAAGAACGGCGAACTGACCGGTAAATATTACTCGGGCAAAAGCGGTTTTAGCACCTGGACCGCCGTACGCAACCCACAAGCCCAATTACCACCCGCCGATACCCTAACATATTTAAAAGAAGGTTACGAAAAGTTAGATTTCAGCTTTCCGGATTTAACCGGCAAAAAAGTTTCGCTCTCCGATCCGCAGTTTAAAGGCAAAGTGGTAGTGGTACAACTTATGGGTTCCTGGTGCCCCAACTGCATGGACGAAACAGCTTTTCTGGTACCTTTTTATAACCAGAATAAAAACCGAGGCTTCGAAATTATTGGTTTAGGCTATGAACAAAGCCCCGAATACGAGAAAGCCAAACAACGCCTTCTACGTCTAAAAGAACGATTTGGCATAAATTACCCTTTACTGGTTGCTGGTACCAACGATAAAGCCGCTGCCGCCCAAACGTTGCCCATGCTTAACCATGTACTGGCTTTTCCTACTACTATTTTTATTGATAAAAAAGGGGATGTACGGAAAATCCATACGGGTTTTTCCGGTCCGGGCACCGGGCACTATTACGAGGAGTTTGTGCGTGATTTTGAGAGTACTATAAATAAATTACTGCGGGAATAACTAAAGGTAAGATAGAAAAATACGTGCGGGAAAATAAAGAAACAGCTAAATTCAGGCTAATACAGTTCGCAATTCGATTGGTGGAAAGAATCGGTGGCGGGCATCATAGTGGCCTCTTGCACCATTAACCCAGTCGTTTTTTCCTGCTCCAGAGAAACTAACTTTGGTGAGCTACCAGGTGCTTTATCTTCTAATTGCGTGGTGCAAGTTATTATAAAATAGACTATTAAAAATACGAGTCTTTTTGGAAAAGCTGGTTCTTTAGTTAGTTGGTAGCTGGTCATACGAGTAGTTGGTGTTAAATAATAATTTAAAATTACTATATAATACTACCATTGTAAAGGACAATATACCCCCAAAAGTAACAGCCTATTTTTTGGTTATAACACCTTTAAACCACGATTAAAACCCTTATAGCAGTTAAAACAGCAAATTACTTGTGCTTAAACTATTCAATAGTAACAAAAAGACGCTTTTGCACCTTTCAAATATTATGTAACCCAAATATATAATAAACAGCAGAGCACAAACATCAATAATGAGAATCAAGTATTTAGGCAGGCAAGTGGGTAATTTAACAAAATAGCGGGGTTTATAGCATTAGTCATACCTAAACCGGGCAATAACGCTGAATAAAACGACTTTTGATACAGGTAATTTTTATTAGAAAAAATATTATTTTTCCCGGTCGATGGTGTAAGAAATAAGTTGTTCTAAAGAGGTGCGTGAGGGTGATGGCGAAAAGGTACGGAGAATCTGGAGGGCTTCTTCGGCGTAGGTATTCATTTGGTTAATAGCGTAATCTAAGCCACCCGATTTTTTAACAAAATCGATTACTTTAGCTACTACTTCATTTTTGCCGTTGTTGTTCTTTACGTTGTAAATCATCTGGCGCCGGGTCAGCCAATCGGTTTGCTGCAACGCATAAATAAGCGGCAAAGTCATTTTCTTTTCCTTAATATCTATGCCCACGGGCTTACCAATTTCAGCGGTGCCGTAATCAAATAAATCGTCTTTAATCTGGAAAGCAATGCCTACTTTCTCGCCGAACAAGCGGGCTTTTTCAATGGTTTCGGCATCGGCTCCCGCCGAGGAAGCACCAACTGCACAACAGGAAGCAATTAAAGACGCGGTTTTCTGGCGAATTATATCAAAGTAAATATTTTCGGTAATATCCAGGCGCCGGGCTTTTTCTATCTGCAACAACTCGCCCTCGCTCATTTCCTGCACCGCATTCGATACTATTTTCAGAAGTTCAAAGTCGTTGTTTTGCAAGGAAAGCAGTAAACCTTTAGATAAAAGGTAATCGCCAACAAGTACCGCAATTTTATTTTTCCAGAGGGCATTAACCGAAAAAAATCCGCGCCGGTAATTAGCATCGTCTACCACATCATCGTGCACCAGGGTAGCCGTGTGCAACAACTCAATTAAAGCCGCCCCGCGGTAAGTAGCTTCCGAAATACCCTGCCCAAAAAGTTTCGCCGAAAAAAACACAAACATAGGCCGCATTTGCTTGCCTTTGCGCTTTACAATGTAGCTCATGATTTTATCAAGGAGCAATACTTTTGATTGCATCGAAAGCCGGAATTTCTTTTCGAATTCCGCCATCTCGGTTGCAATGGGGGCTTGTATATCTTTTAGGGTTACGCGCATGTCCGGGGACGCAATATTACGAGGTCAGACATTCGAATCCAAACGGATTTTCAGGTTCATGGTATTTTACGAACAGTTTCTATTTTATTTATAACCGGCTAACTACGGGTCCGGTTTTAACGGCACTAAACAAACCTAATTTTACAGATGTAAGACAACCAAACCTAAAGGCGCTTACCTTTGCAGATTAAAATAATATATAAATGGCAACCGCTTATCTTCTGCTTGGTAGCAACCAGGGCAATCGGCTTAAATATTTAAATGCTGCCTGCCAGCAAATTTTAATTAATGTGGGCGAGCTTATCCAAACTTCGGCCATTTACGAGACAGCCGCCTGGGGCTTAGCTAACCAGGCAGCCTTTTTAAACCAAGTGGTTGCCGTTGCCACTACGTTACCGCCGCATGCTTTACTTGATACAATAAATGCTATTGAACAAACCCTGGGCCGCATACGGGTTGTAAAATGGGGAGCCCGCGTGATAGATATTGATATTTTGTATTACGATGATTTAATTCTGCAATCCGCAAACTTAGTTATTCCGCACCCCGAACTGCAAAACCGCCGCTTTACGCTGGTTCCCTTAGCCGAAATTGCGCCAGACTTTGTTCATCCGGTATTACATGCTACCAACCAGGAATTATTAGCTACCTGCCCAGATAAACTAGCTGTAAGTTTATACCCCCAGGATCTATATTAAAATCATATTATTTGCGAAATAGCCAGGCACAGGAAACTGCAGGCTCGCTTCTATTTAACTGAATGGCTAAATAATATTAAAGGGTAGAACAGGTGCACTTCAGTAATACACCTCTTCTACCCTTTATTACATAATATTATATAATCAGAAAGTTAACTTAACTCCTAAGCGGTAATTTATTGCGGTGCCGCGGCAACGTCTTTGGTAATTACGGGCCAAACAGCCGGTGCCGGAAAACTGATACCTTTGTTGGCGCCACGTACGTTGGCATCTTGCTGAAAATAATACAAGGGCCAGCCTTTATATGTAAGTTGCTTCTTGCCAAAAACGGTAATAACCCCAAACAAATTTTTATCTAGCGTAGACGGCACCACCATTTTATCGGTTTCGTAAATGGACCAGACGGCATCGTGCGTGGCATCTTGGTTGGTGTACCGGTTACTATTAAACCGGTCGTTTCTGAAACCATACAGGGTTATGCCGTTGCCGTCGGTAAAGTACAGGGTTTTAGCCGTACCCTCGGTGTAATCAGATTTATAATTTTTACCATTGTGCCCTACCAACTGGGCATTAACCAACATAATAGAATAATCTGGTTTGGCCACGAACCAAATACCGTTTACGCCTTCACCAGTAGTTTGCCCGGGAGCTTCCTGCACATTAACGCCATTTACTACCGGCGCATAATAATACAACGGCCACGATTTATAGGTAAGTTGTTTTTTGCCGTTAGCGGCGGTAATGGTAGCAAAATCGGCTAAATCTAATCCAGCGCCCAATTGATTGGCCGTTAAATTCTCGACATTAAAATAAGGCCAGAGGGCTTCGCAACCACCGGCACAATTATTCTTTCCATCAAAGTCGTTAGAGAAATAATAAAGCGTACGGCCGTCTCTATCAACCAAATAATTACCTAAGGTGGCGCTGCTCTGCAGCTTTATTTCTTCTGGAACCGAAGCATTGTCGTCATCGTCGCAGCTAAATAAAACCACGAGCAAAGCAGTTAACAACAAGCGCAAATTGGTGATAATAATTGATTTCATGATTATTAAGTTTAGGTGTAGTAAAGAAAAACTTGCTTAGCATTTAAACAGACGGATAAACCGGGGGATGTTACTTACAGGTCGGAACAAAAGCGGAATTGGTTGCCTGGGCTTCAGAAAATATTTTTACTAAAAGTGGGGTTTAGGCCTGAGCTTGCCTTAGTTTAGTTGGCTGACGATACTAAATGAAGCCTAATATATTTTCTGGATAGAACTGAAATTGGCGGAGGGAAAAAGGCCAATATTTTGGTAACCAGACATCGGAAATGCTAAAACAGCGAAAACTGATTGCAAAAAGTATTGAACAAAAAAGCCCGGCAATAGTCGGGCTTTCTCAATGAATTTAGGATTTGGGTGTACTTTAATGAAAGCCGATTGCTTTGTTTAGTTTACAAGAGTTTTAATATATTAAGCAACGCCAACAGCACGCGAAACAACATAAAAAAAGCACCGGCCATTATCGGCCGGTGCTTTTACTTGATTTATTTTACCCAATTTTATGAAGCACTACTTACCTCAGCATCTTTGTGTATTTTCTTTACTAAACCTTGTAAAACTTTACCGGGGCCACACTCAATAAATTGCGTTGCGCCATCTTGTACCATGTTTTGGATGGTTTGGGTCCAGCACACGGGGGCAGTAAGTTGCTTAATCAGGTTTTCTTTAATTAACTCAGGATCGGTATAAGGTTTAGCATCAACGTTTTGGTAAACCGGGCAGATACCGGCCGCAAAAGTAGTACCGTGTATGGCCTGCGCCAACTCTTCTTCGGCAGGCTGCATTAACGGCGAGTGAAAAGCGCCCCCCACCGGCAATATTAAAGCGCGTTTGGCACCGGCAGCTTTTAATTTTTCGCAAGCAATTTCAACGCCTTTTATACTGCCCGAAATAACCAATTGGCCCGGACAATTATAATTAGCCGGCACCACCACTTCGTCGGTAATCTCAGCACAAATCTGGGCTACTTTGTCATCGTCGAGGCCCAGAACTGCCGCCATGGTAGATGGCTCTAGCTGGCAAGCGGCATACATGGCAGTGGCCCGTTTTGCCACCAGCAGCAGTGCATCTTCGAAACGTAAAACTTTATTCGCTACCAAAGCCGAAAACTCGCCTAAAGAATGACCGGCCACCATGTCGGGTTTAAAATCGGCAAGAATAGCTGCCTGGGCAACAGAATGAACAAAAATAGCAGGTTGAGTTACATTGGTTTGTTTCAGGTCTACTTCGGTACCGGCAAACATTACATCGGTTAAAGAGAAACCCAATAACTCATTTGCTATATCAAAAAGCTTTTTGGCTGCTGGTTGCTGCAGGTATAAGTCTTGGCCCATGCCCGGAAATTGGGAGCCTTGCCCCGGAAAAATATATGCTTTCATAGATTCTATCGATTCAAAATTAAAAATCAGTTACTATTATTTGATAAGCCAGTTATACCAGTTAGTATAGAATACCTTCCATAAGGGAAATGTAAATTATTTCCTCCCCTCCAGTCATTCCCGGCGGGAATCTTCTGGGTGGAATGTATAGGCAGGCAAATTCAGAGCTCTGTTTATTACCTGTTTATCCATCCCAAGCAGAAGTTTCTTTTGGAAGCCTTCGAATTCTATAAAATGACCGATGGGGGATGCTATTGGCTGGGATGCTATATCCTTTATTTCTGAACAAAATAAAGGATATTCCGGAACCCGCGCAAATAAAAAGCCGACCCAAAAGTGGCCGGCTTTTTATTTATCTTAGCTATAGTATCTTAATCTCTTTACCGCACTATTTCTACCCAACCTTTATACGTTCGTTTGGCATTAGCTGGGTTCGAGGTCAGAAATTCTACTTCGGCCTGGTAATAATAAATACCATCGGGTACGGCTTTGCCATCTTTATTAACACCGCGCCAGTTTATGCGGGGGTCTTCGCTGCCTTCGTAAACTTTATCGCCCCACCGGCTATAGACAGTAAATTTAATAGACTTGATAAATTTCGACCGCGGATCGGGTTGGAAAGTATCATTCTTGTTATCGCCGTTCGGGGTAAATATATTAGGCAACTGGAAGAAGAAGCAATTGTCTTTACAAACAATGTTACTCTGCGGGCTCACATTGCCCGACGAATCGGTGGCCGTGACCACATAACAACCCGCAAAAGACGACAGATTACTATGCGTAAAAGTAGTTACATTATACGGGGTAAAGGCAATAGAATCGAACTCGGCTTCTTCGTTTATCCGGTAATAAATGGTATAATATTTAATATCCTTGCCGCATTCCGGCCGCTGATCTGGTACCCAGGTTAATACGTTCTGGTAAGGCGGCGCCGTTGGGTTTTGCAGGAAAGCTTCACAATCCAGCGGATCGATGCTTAACACCGGCGGACAAGGCGGAATAGAATCGCGCAGGATTACACAAAACTCCTGGCTCTTATTTAAAAGTGAATCGGGCAGATTGGGATTACCGTAAGTCCCCAGGGTCTCGACATAGTAGCAATACTGCTGCCCCTGCCGCAATGGGGTATTCTGGAAAGTTCCTCTATCCACGTATTGGCCTTGCGTGGCCGTAGCCGTAACCCGGTCAATTAATTGGTAAGGCCCATTAAGTAACTTGCGGTAAATATTATGCCGCAATACACCGTTATTCCAAGGCACTGTATACCGCCAGTTTAAGTTTACCGATGATGGCTGAGACACCGCTTTTAACTGCACACTGGTAGCCGTAGAGGCCGTATCTACCAACTGCGGGTTAGTGGCAGCATTCTGGTAAAACTCTATTTTATACGTCCATTTCACATCGCCGGCGCCGGCTGTCGTGCTGATGCCTGTATTCAGGAAGGCTGTATCGGTTAAATTATTAGACCGGAAAACTTCGGTAAAGGTAGTGGTATTGCCCGGTGCCCGGAACAGGCGGTACTGTAACGGCGTAATTAATTGGTTTATGCCTTCGCGCGGCTGGGTCCATTTAATTAAAATACTACCGTTAGTAGGGTCAGTAGATTCTACCGATACATTGGTTAGCACCGGAATATTACTTTCCAGCATGGTACATACCGGCAAAGTTGCAATACTTTCGCCGCCCCGGGGAGCCGGAAATACCGCGTAAATAACGTAGCAATAATTGACACCGCGCTTTAAGCCGGTAGCCCCGCCATTATCGGTGTACGTTACGGCATTGGCATTTACCTCGGCAATTTTGGTAAACCCAGCCGAAGCAGGTACGCCGGTTTCGCATGGTCCGGGTACAAAATTAGAATTTCCTTCTCGCCGGTAAATAAATATCTGAGAGGCATTCTGGCAAGTATACGAATCCCAGTTAAGCGTAATGCTTTTCCCGACCGGCGTCACTTTCAGGTTTTGCGGGGCCGGCCCAATTACCTTAATATTCCAGGGTTGTAAATCGGTTAGCGGTAATTCGCCGTTACCGGTAGGCACATCGGTTACTTTAAATACTACCTGGTAAGGCTGGGTTTGCACATCGGCACAAACGGTATTCCAGTTAAATACGCCGGTATTACCCGTAACGGTAAAAGTAGCCGGCGGCACTTTACTAAATACGCCTCCAAATGCCTCTAACACCATTGGGTTATTATCCGGGTCCGTAGCGGTAACCCGGCCGGTTGCCCGGGTACCCGCTACCACGCAGGTATCGCGCGGCACGCGCAAGGTTGGCCGTTTGTTATTTACACACCGTACCCTGATTTGCATATCCCGCAGTGTTTCCCCAATTTTTCGGCCATTGCGGTATTCTTCTACAATAAAAGCGACGTTGTAATCGCCTTGCTGGCAAGGTGCGTTCCAGGTAATTTGGCCGGTATTGGGGTCGATGGTTAAAGTAGAGGGCCCTCCCGGCGGATTGGGCGCAGCCGAACAACAAAAAGAAGGGTCGTTTAATACTCGATACGATAAAACCGGACCGGCAATAGGATTTTGCTGGTCGCCGCTGGTGTTGCGTTGCGGGGTTATAAATCTAAACTGCAACCGATCACCATCGCGGTCGTAGGCGCCGGGGTTGTGCACAAACACCTGGCCGCAAGCTGCGTAATCGAGCGGCGGCACTTGTAATTCTGCCGAAGTATTTTGCCCGATAAAGGGGTCGATGGTGATGGTGGTACGCAGGAGCATGTTCTGCTGATCAGAATTGCCAATATTCATTACTCCTATAGCCCGGTTTACTTCGGTATATACGGCATTATACGTACCAGGCCCCGGATAGCGGTGATAAAAATAGTAAACGCACCGGTAAGTATCGCCTCTAACGGCATTGCGGGTTTGCCGGGTAGGAAACTGGTCTACCTTTTGGCTCTCACCAGTACCAAAAAATAAAGTAGCATCTTCATTAAAAGCACCGGTCTGGGCAAAATCAACAAAAGTTATAAGCTTAAAACGATAGAGTAACGGATCTCCCAGGGAGTCGCCCATAGATTTAGCAATAATTTCACCTGCCCGGATGTGCGTAGCCTGTACTTGCGAGGTAAAACCCCAGCTAAAGACAAACACCCAGAATAGGTAAAACAAGAATGGTTTCCGTAAGGGTATAGGTAAGTGCATACAAATTGTTTATCTGTGTAACGAAAGAAAATTTTCGTTAGTATTGTTATGAATTAGGGAAATAAACCAGATTAGGGCAAAAATAACCGGCAAATATTATAACGCTATTTTTTTTCAATAAGGTATAAATATTTTCATAACGGTATGTAATTTAGATTGTTTAAAAATAGATTTTATTATTGTTTTATAAAGGGTCGGAGATTACCTTTGGCCTTCATATAAGTGTTATTATTTAGATATATCTACAAATACAAATGAGTTGGTTTACAAAAACATTCTCCAGTACCATCGGCCGAAAGTTGGTAGTTGCCGTTACCGGTTTGTTTCTTTGTTCGTTTCTGGTTGTGCACCTGATAGGTAATTTGCAGTTATTTTCTGCAGATGAAGGGGTAGCTTTTAATGCCTACACTTATTTTATGACGCACAACCCGTTAATCCGGGCCATGGAAATTATTCTTTTACTGGGCTTTGTGTTTCATATTTATGAGGCCTGGTCTTTAAGCAGACGCAACCAAAGTGCCCGTTCAGTAAAATACGCCGTAAATCGGTTGGAGGAAAACAGTAATTGGTCATCGCGGAACATGGGCCTTCTAGGAACGGTAATCTTTATATTCCTGCTGGTACACCTTTATAATTTTTACTTTAAGCTTAAGTTTGGCGAAATAGGTTTAGATGCTGCAGGCAATAAAAATTTATACGCGATTACCGTTGAAGCCTTTAGCCAATGGTGGTACGTAGCGCTCTATGTAATTTCAATGATTGCCCTGGCATTCCACCTGATTCATGGTTTCCAGAGCGCTTTCCAGACTTTAGGTTTAAGTCATAAGAAATATACCCCGGCCATTAAGGCTTTTGGTTATCTCTTCTCGATTGTGGTATGTGCCGGCTTTGCCGCTATGCCGCTGTATTTTTTCTTCATTTATTAATTCTACCGGTTTATATATGCTATTAGATGCCAAAATTCCTGAAGGGCCTTTAGCCGAAAAGTGGGAAAAACATAAATTTAATGTAAAGCTGGTAAACCCGGCCAACAAACGTAAATACGACATTATCATTGTAGGTTCTGGTTTAGCCGGTGCTTCGGCGGCCGCTACCCTGGCCGAATTGGGTTATAATGTAAAAGTATTTTGCTTCCAGGACAGTGCCCGCCGGGCACACAGTATTGCGGCCCAGGGTGGTATTAACGCTGCCAAAAATTACCAGAACGATGGCGACAGCGTTTATCGGTTATTTTATGATACTGTTAAAGGAGGCGATTATCGCGCCCGCGAAGCCAACGTTTACCGGCTGGCTCAGGTAAGTGTTAATATTATTGACCAATGCGTGGCGCAAGGTGTGCCTTTTGCCCGCGAATACGGTGGCTTACTGGCTAACCGTTCGTTTGGGGGAGCACAGGTATCGCGTACGTTCTATGCCCGGGGCCAAACCGGTCAGCAGTTGTTACTAGGTGCTTACAGCGCCTTGAACCGCCAGATTGCTTACGGAAAAGTAAAAATGTATCCGCGTACCGAGATGTTGGATCTGGTACTGGTAGATGGCAAAGCCCGCGGTATTGTTACCCGCCACCTGGTTACCGGCCACATTGAGTCGCATAGTGCGCACGCCGTAATATTGGCTACCGGTGGTTATGGCAACGTATTTTATTTGTCTACCAATGCCATGGGTTCTAATACTACGGCCATTTGGCGGGCTTATAAAAAAGGAGCTTTCTTCGGTAATCCTTGCTTTACCCAAATTCACCCTACCTGTATTCCGGTTTCCGGCGAATATCAGTCTAAATTAACCCTGATGTCGGAGTCGTTGCGGAACGATGGCCGCGTTTGGGTACCCAAAGCCAAAGGCGATAAACGCGCGCCGCAGCAAATACCCGAAGACGAACGCGATTACTTTTTGGAACGCAAATACCCGGCTTTTGGTAACCTGGTACCCCGCGATGTGGCTTCCCGTAATGCCAAATTGGCCTGCGACGAAGGCCGCGGCGTAGGTTCTACCGGCTTAGCGGTTTACCTCGATTTTTCGGATGCCATTAAACGCGACGGATTAGATAAGGTAAGCCAGAAATACGGTAACTTGTTCGAGATGTACGCCAAAATCACCGGGGAAGATCCTTATCATACACCAATGCGTATTTACCCGGCGGTACACTATACCATGGGCGGTTTATGGGTAGATTACAACCTCATGACCACCATACCCGGTCTATACGCGGCTGGTGAAGCCAACTTCTCCGACCACGGAGCTAACCGCTTAGGTGCTTCGGCCCTGATGCAAGGTTTAGCCGATGGTTATTTTGTTATACCTTATACCATTGGCGATTACCTGGCGCAAATGCCGGCAGGTAAAGTAAGTACCGACCACCCAGCCTTTAAAGAAGCGGAAACCAACGTCCGGTCTACTATTCAGAAGTTACTTTCCATTAACGGTACCAAAACAGTAGACGAGTTCCACAAAGAACTAGGTTTATTAATGTGGGATTACTGTGGCATGGCCCGTAACGCCGAGGGTTTGCAGTTTGCCAAAGATAAAATTAAAGCCTTACGGGAAGAGTTCTGGCGCAACGTTAAGCTTTACGGCGAAAACGAAGACATGAACCAAACCATAGAGAAAGCTGGCCGGGTTGCCGACTTTTTAGAATTGGGTGAATTAATGGTGACCGATGCCCTGCATCGGAACGAATCGTGCGGCGGACACTTTAGAGAGGAGTACCAAACACCGGAGAACGAAGCTTTGCGCGACGATGAAAACTTTGCTTATGTAGCAGCGTGGGAATATACCGGCCAGAACAGCGAAGCCCGTTTAAATAAAGAGCCGCTGGTATTCGAAAATGTGAAGCTTACCCAGCGTAGTTACAAATAGTTTTAGAGAATTATAAAATCAAAATTTATGAATTATGAATTACCCAGCGTTTGAAAATTAGCTAACTATTCAAACTCATAATTCATAATTCAATATTCATAATTAAATATATGGCAGGTAATAATCCCAACAGCAAGCCCATGAACCTGACGCTGAAAGTCTGGAGACAGAAAAACGCGAAAACGGCCGGCCAGCTGGTTACTTATAATGTAAAAGATATCTCGCCGGATATGTCGTTCCTGGAGATGTTTGATGTTTTGAACGAAGATTTGCTTCGGGAAGGACAAGAACCCATTGCCTTTGACCACGATTGCCGCGAGGGTATTTGTGGTATGTGCAGCATGTACATAAACGGCCGCGCCCATGGTCCGGAAAAAGGAACTACCACGTGCCAGTTGCACATGCGTAAGTTTAAAGACGGTGATACCATTGTGGTAGAACCTTGGCGCGCCAACGCCTTTACCGTACACAAAGATTTAAGCGTAGACCGCTCGGCGCTGGACCGGATTCAGCAAGCGGGTGGTTACGTATCAGTAAATACCGGTGGGGTACCCGACGCAAACGAAATTCCGATTCCAAAAAATATTGCCGATAAAGCTTTTGATGCTGCCACTTGTATTCAGTGCGGTGCCTGCGTAGCCGCTTGTAAAAATGCTTCGGCCATGTTATTCTTAAGTGCAAAAGTATCGCAGTTGGCTATGTTGCCACAAGGGCAGGTAGAACGGAAAACCCGCGTAGAAAACATGCTGGCCCAGCACGATGCCGAAGGTTTTGGTGCTTGCACCAATATTGGCTCTTGCGCCGCCGAATGTCCGGTGGGCATTTCGTTAGATAATATTGCTATGTTAAACCGCGAATTTATTGTGGCCAAAGCTACCTCTAACAATATTTAATTTAATACTTAAATATTTAAAAGAAAAAGCGAGCCCACCAGCTCGCTTTTTCTTTTAAGCACAACTTATCTTTACTAAAATAGAACCTTGTATTATTAAAGTAGTTATTCTTTCTATTCGCCACCTCAACGTATTTCTATGATAACCATTATTTCGGCCACTAACCGACCTAAAGCAAATGCTAAAGTTATCTCTTTAATATATGCGCGGTTGCTGCAGGCCCGCGGCATTCCCAATCAGATTCTGGACCTGCTGGATTTGCCCCACGATTTTATTTCAACAGCTTTATACGACAACAGCGGGAAAAATCCGGAGTTTAATAAATTAAACCTGATTATAGAAGAATCAGAAAAGTTTGTTTTTATCGTGCCCGAATACAACGGCTCTTACCCGGGTATATTAAAAGCGTTTATGGATGGTTTGAGTTACCCCCAAAGTTTCCGGCATAAAAAAGGCGCTTTGGTAGGCATTTCTACCGGTACGCAAGGCGGGGCTTTGGCCCTCAGCCATTTAACTGATGTCTTGAATTATATGGGTATGCACGTATTGGCGGCTAAACCCCGCCTGATGCACATTCATAAAAACATGAGCGAAGGCGAGATTACAAATAAATTGTACCTGCAGTTACTGGATGAGCAAATAGACGCTTTGATCAACTTTTGATTTTACAAATAGCTTTAAAACAGAAAGGCCGGTTAAGATTAACCGGCCTTTCTGTTTTATTTACTTTTTACAGTTAATCTACATTGTCGTGCAGAAACTTGTTGTCACCCAGAATATCGTTGTCGTCGCTTAAGTTAAACCGAGAAATATTACGGGCCGATGACGACGCTACATTTTCCAGGGCTACATTGCGGCGCAAATAAGCGGGCACTTCCAGCTTTTCTTTAATGGCTTCGCTAGTAACTTCGCTACTTAACTGTTGTAAACGCTTTCTTCTTTCGGCTGCTTTGGCTTCCAGGCTGGCGCGCTCAGCTTCGTACGGGTCAATTTCTACCCGGGGCGGCTCTATGCGCGGTGGTTCTTCGCGGCTAATTTCTCTTTCCCGGAAAGTAGGAACTGGTGCCGGCGACGACTCTAAATCCATAACAATCCGGGAAGGCTCCGGCTTTTTAACTGGTTCTGGTTGCGCTACTGGTTCAGCTGGCCGCGGAGCTGGTGCAACTGGTTCTTCCCGGCGAATGGGCGCTGGTGTTGGTTCAAAAATATTAGCTAAAGGATCAGAATCTAAAGGTACTATCTTTTTTGCGGGCTGGGGCTGCACAATGCTGGTTCCTTCTTTAGCAAAACCGGTGGCAATTACAGTTACCCGAATGCTCTGGCCCAAAGAAGAATCAATACCATGACCAAAAATAACTTCTGCTTCTTCGCCGGCTTTATCCTGGATGTATTCAGTGATTTCGGTCAGCTCGTCCATTTCTAACTCGGCTTGGTCGCCGGACATAATAGACAGCAATATTTTCTGCGCCCCGTGAATATCGGTGTTGTTTAACAACGGCGAAGATAAAGCTTCTTCGGCCGCCCGTAAAGCCCGGTTCTCGCCTTCGGTAGTAGCCGAACCCATTACGGCAGCGCCAGAATCTTTCATTACCGTTTTCACGTCTTCAAAGTCAACGTTTACTTCAGAAGTTACGGTAATAATTTCGGCAATGCTTTTGGCAGCGGTGCTTAAAACGTTATCGGCTTTGGCAAACGCCTGCCGGATAGGCAAATTACCAAACATTTCACGCAGCTTATCATTCAGAATTACCAGTACGGTATCGCAGCTATCGCTCAGTTCTTTTATACCGTTATCGGCCTGAACGCGCTTTTTACGGCCTTCAAATAAGAAAGGAGCCGTTACAATACCTACGGTTAATATTTCAAGATCTTTGGCTACTTTGGCAATAACGGGTGCCGCACCGGTACCGGTACCACCGCCCATACCCGCCGTAATAAATACCATTTTGGTATCGTTGCCCAGGAGCTCTCTTATTTGCTCTTTGCTTTCCAGCGCGGCTTGTTTTCCTCGCTCCGGATTTGCTCCGGCGCCCAGTCCTTCGGTCAGGTCTACCCCTATTTGCAATTTATTCGGTACGCTACTGCTTTTAAGGGCTTGCGCATCGGTATTACAAACCACAAACTCCACATCTTTGATGCCTTGGTTGTACATGTGGTTTACCGCGTTACTGCCGCCTCCGCCCACGCCAATCACCTTGATGATGGACTTAGAATTGGTAGGAATATCAAATTTATAGTTTGAAAAAGCCATTTCTTGATTCGCTGCTTATAATGTTAGTAATTCTGTTTATCGTCAAAGTCATCAATGAGCAGACCTTTGGTGCGATCAAGGATTTTCTTAAAGAAATCGCCGCTGCCCGAGTTCTGCTTAGCTGGCGCTGCTACCCGTTGCTCATTGGTGCGGGTTTCAACGTTTCTGGTTTCGGTGTAGCGGGTAACCCGGTCGTCTAGAGAACGGTAACCGGATAAAACTAAACCTACCGAGGTGGCATACATCGGGCTCTTTACTGCATCAATTTTGCTCTTGCCCAAGTGCTCGTTCGGGTACCCGATGCGGGCATCCAAACCGGTTAAATATTCTACCAGCTGCACCAGGTTTTGTAATTGTGAGCCGCCGCCCGTAATAACAATACCTGCTGTTAAACTGTTAGCGTATCCGCTTCTAACAATTTCCGAGTAAACAAGTTCAATAATTTCTTCCATTCTTGCTTCTATAATATAAGCAAGATTTTTCAGGGATATTTCTTTAGGCGTACGGTCGCGCAAACCCGGTATAGAAACAATCTCATTATCAGAAGCTTCATCGGCAATGGCCCGGCCAAACTTAACTTTTAACTGTTCGGCTTGGTTTTGCATTACCATGCAGCCTTGTTTAATATCGGAAGTAATAATGTTACCGCCAAATGGCAATACTGCTGCATGCCGAATAATGTTGTCTTTAAATATAGCCAAATCGGTAGTACCACCACCAATATCAATTAAAGCTACACCTGCTTCTTTTTCTTCGTCGCTCAGCACCGACATGCTCGAAGCCAATGGCTCCAGAATCAGATTGTCAATCTCCAACCCGGCCCGGTTTACACATTTATTAATGTTGTTAATGGCGTTAGACTGGGCAGTAATAATATGAAAATTACCTTCCAGTCGCACGCCCGACATACCCACCGGATCAATAATACCTTCTTCGTAATCTACCTTATAATCCTGGGGCATTACGTGAATAATTTCGCTGCCCGGCGGCGTAACCAACCGGTACATATCGTTGGTCAGACGGTTTACATCGTCTACCGTAATTTCCTGGTCCGTAGAAAGACGGGTAATGCTGCCGTTGTGCTGTAAGCTTTTTATGTGCTGACCGGCAATACCTACGTTAACAATGCCAATGTTAATGCCCGACTGTTCTTCTGCTTGTCTAATAGCTTTTTTAATAGCATCTACGGTTTTGTCGATGTTGCTTACTATGCCGCGCACAACCCCTTCCGAAACCGCTTTTCCCATGCCCAGGATCTCGAGTTTGCCAAACTCGTTTTTGCGGCCAACCAATGCACAAATTTTGGTTGTTCCGATGTCCAGGCCTACTACAATTTTGTCGTTTTGCATACTTAATATTTTATTCACAGATGATCTGGTCTTTAAACTCCACGTTCACACGCTGATACTTATCCCAGCCCATTGCCGGCAGTACCTTCCGGTAAAAGATTAAAATCTTTTTAAATTTTTGCTCAATATCTTCCGGCTTCCCAAACTGGATGGTTTCGCGACCAATCTGGGGCAGAAAAGAAATCTTTCCTTTGGCGTCAATGTGCATTTGGGCAATCTGCGCTTTCCAGAAGTTATCCTGCTCGATAAATTTTAGCAGCGCCAGATATGGCTTACCCGTAGAGTCCTGAAAAAAACCTTTTTCTAAGGCCGGCAGATTTTCACTACTGGTAATGGGTATAACCCGGGCGGTAAACCGATCGGATAAAGGCAATACACTACCGTCCTCATCAATATACACATCCTGCTCAGCGTCAGGGTGTACAATGCGGGCTATCGGGCGGTTTTGCTTGATTTTAATGTTTATATTGCCACTTAAATCGCGATACACTTGCGCATCCTGCACAAATTTATGCGATTTTATTCGCATTTCAAGATTCTTTAGATTAATCTCTTTAACATTTAGCCCTTCTATTTTACTATCGCCGTACTGTGTAAGTATGTTTTTTATTTCCCGATCACTGATAAAATAGTTATTGTATTCATTATCAATGGATATATATACCTTTTCGCATATACGTTGTTCCTGGCGTTTATTTACAAAGGCTACAGAAATGCCTATCAGGCAAAACAAAGCAAAACAAAAAAGCAAAGAAACGACCCTACGCCTTCTCAACATAACTCCTCTCCTCCAAAATGTTTTTTATGGGCTTTACCAGGGTGTCAATATCGCCGGCGCCAACGGTAACCAGAATATCAAATATGGGATTTTTTCCGATACTTTCCAGCACTTCTTCTTTAGTGTTGATAACTTTTTTTGGTATAGTAACCTTGTTTAGAATTAATTGAGCCGTAACGCCGGCAATGGGTTTTTCGCGGGCCGGATAGATATCTAAAAGCACCAATTCGTCGGCCAGACTCAGGCTTTGAGCAAATTCATCGGCAAAGTCGCGGGTGCGGGTATATAAATGCGGCTGAAAAATAACTTTTAGCTTTTTACCCGGATATAATGCCCTTACCGACTTTAAAAATGCATTTATTTCGCTCGGGTGGTGGGCGTAATCATCAATGTATATTACTTTTTCAGAATCAACAATATACTCAAAACGGCGGTTTACTCCGCGGTAAGTTTGTACGGCCGCAGCAATCTGTTCGGCAGGCACGTGCAGCAACTGGGCCACTGTAATGGCGGCCAGCATATTTTCTACGTTATGATAGCCGGGCACCAGCAGTTCTAAATGAGAAATATTGCCCAGGTTACTGTTGAGGGTAAAGCTAAACTGCCGGCCCGCAATGTTTAGTTCGGTGGCGTGCACGGGTGCATCCGAAAAACTATACCGGATAACCGTTACCGTTGGATCTATTTTTGCCACAATGCGGCTGTCGGCCTGGGTATTTAAAATCAGGTAGCCGTTTGGCCGTATTTGCCCCACAAAATCGGTAAAGCTTTTAATCAGCGCATCTTTATCGCCGTAAATATCTAAATGGTCGGCGTCAGTAGAGGTAACTACCGCCACATCCGGAAAAAGCCGCAAAAATGAACGGTCAAACTCATCGGCTTCTACCACTACTTTTTCTGCTGCCTGGTTATTGCTGGCCAACACCAGGTTGGATTTAAAATTAACCGCAATGCCGCCTAAAAACGCTGATACATTTACGCCAGCCTGGTGCAGCAAATGCGCAATCATAGACGAGGTAGTGGTTTTACCGTGGGTACCGGCTACCGCAATGGTGTAAGCGTTTTGGGTTATCAGGCCCAGTACTTCCGAACGTTTTTTAATGGTATAACCCTGCTCCCGTAAATAATGCCACTCCTGGTGCTCGGCCGGAATGGCCGGGGTCAGAATTACCAAGGTTTCCTGTTTATGCAGCAGTACTTCCTGGGGAATATGGTTAACATTGTCGTCGTAATGCACCAGAATACCTTCGGCAGCCAGGGCTTCGGTTAACGGCGTGGGCGTTTTATCGTAGCCCCAAACCGGGTACCCTTTTGCCCGGAACCAACGGGCAATGGCGCTCATGCCAATGCCGCCAATTCCTAGAAAATATATGTAACGGTAGTCTTCGGGTTTCAAGGCAAAATATTTATTAATTCGTTCACAATGGCTGCGGCTGCATGGGGCTGCGCCATTTTTAAAATATTCTTTTTAAGCTGTTCTTGCTTTGCGGCATCGGCCATTAAAGCCAAAGCCGCCGGGTAAAGCTGCGAATCGGCATCGGCATCTTTAATTAAAATAGCTGCTTCTTTTTTTACCAGAGCCAAAGCATTTTTGGTCTGGTGGTCTTCGGCCACATTGGGCGATGGTACCAGAATAACCGGTTTACCTACCAAACACAGCTCCGAGATAGACAAGGCACCAGCCCGCGAAATAACTACATCGGCGGCGGCATACGCTAAATCCATACGCCGAATAAAATCCATGGCTTTTAATCCTACTCCAGCATAAGTTTTAGCCGCCTCCTGCGCCTGGTTGTAATACGTTTTACCAGTTTGCCAGATAAGCTGGTAGCCGGCGGCTTTTATTTTATCCAGGTTTGCGGCCGTGGCTTGGTTAATGGTGCGGGCACCCAAGCTACCCCCTATAACCAAAATGGTTTTCCGGTGCGCCTCCAGGGTAAAATAATCCAGAGCTTCGGTTCTCAGGTTTTCGCTCACGGCAATATCTTGCCGGACCGGGTTACCGGTAAGCACGATTTTAGCAGCCGGAAAGAAATTTTCCATTCCTTCGTAGGCTACACAAATTTTATTTACCCGTTTGCCCAGCAATTTATTTGTTATGCCGGCATAAGAATTTTGCTCCTGAATAAGGCTGGGAATATTTAATGAGGTACCGGCAAATAATACTGGTGCACTTGCATACCCCCCTACGCCTACTACTGCATCGGGTTTAAAGTCTTTTATTATTTTACGCGCCGCCCTAATACTGGAAAAAACCTTGAACGGAAACGATAAATTTTCTAAAGTAAACCGGCGTTGCAAGCCGCTGATGGTTAAACCCACAATTTTATAACCAGCTTCAGGCACGCGGGTCATTTCCATCCGGCCTTTGGCTCCTACAAATAAAATGTCGGCATCGGGGTTGCGTTGCCTTATTTCGTTGGCAATAGCTACGGCCGGGAAAATATGCCCGCCGGTACCGCCGCCACTAATAATAACCCGTGCTATTTTTTTAGTTGTTAGAGACATTGGCGACCATTTTAGCGGCTACATTGCCCGGTAAATTAATTTTAGAAGAACCAGATAATTCGGCTTCGCTGCGACTAACACTTAAAATAATCCCGATAGAAATACCGGTAAATATTAAAGAAGTACCGCCCATACTAAGCAACGGCAACGGTAAACCAGTAATAGGACCTAAACCAACGGCTACGCCCATATTAACCATGGCTTGGATAACCAAGCTAAAACTTAGTCCCGCCGAGAGCAATCCGCCAAAGGCGCCGTAACTTCGGGATACCGCCACCATGCCCCGATACAAAAAGGCTAAATACAGGAATAACACCAGCAAGCCGCCAATAAAACCATATTCTTCAATAATAATGGCATAAATAAAATCAGAATAAGGTAAAGGCAAAAAGTTACGCTGGTCGCTTTTGCCCGGCCCTTTACCAAAAACGCTGCCGGTAGCAATGGCAATATAAGACTGCTCTAACTGAAACACGGTTTCTTTGGGGTCCATGAAGTTCTCAATCCGGCTAATAGCAGTTTTCATCCGCTGCCCAACTGCCAAAGCCACCGAACCAAACAAAGCGCCTACCACAATCAGCATCATGATATATTTTAAAGGCACTCGGCCAATAAACATGAGCAGCATACAAGTCAGGAACAGCAATAAAGCCGTCGAAATATTCATTAAGGCAATCAGGCCGCAAATTAAACCGCACCAAAGTAGCATCGGAACTAAGGTTTCCCGGATATTAGTAATATTTAATTGGCGCTTCGATAACATGCTGGCCAGGTGGGTAATTAAAGAAAGTTTGGCCAAATCGGAAGGCTGAAAGGTTTGATTAATAACCGGGATTACAATCCAACGCGACGCTTCGTTTACCGTTGTACCAAACTTCCAGGCAAAAAGCAGCAAGGGAACCGATAATATTAACCCAAATAACGACAGCCGGGAATAATACCGGTAATTGATTTTGTGGGCAAACCACATAAAGGCCAAACCCACAAAAATAAGCCCCATGTGCTTAAATAAGAAGCCTTCGGTGTTGCCTTGGCTCTTGCGGTAAGCCAGCGTACCAATAGCCGAGTACACCACCAAAATACTAATAAGCGAGAAAGCAATCACAATTCCCCACAAGATTGGATCGCCTTTGAGGTTCTCCTGCAGCCAGCCTTTAATTTTGTTCATAACTTTAGCCCTTAATCCATGGCCCAAACCATGGTAACTGTTAATTAATATTTGTTTGATAAACTTGCCTTTGGCAGTACTACCAGTCTCAAAATACCTGGATAAACTTTTATATCTGAGCCAGCATAGATATTGCCCGATTCAGTGTATCCTGCTAGTTTATTTATGCTCTTCTTTGTTTAAAACCTGCTTTTGCACGGCTTCGGCAAAACTGCGCCCGCGGTGCTCGTAGTTCTGAAATAAATCGAAACTGGCACAGGCCGGCGACAGCAGTACCACATCACCTGCGGTAGCCAGGCTCCGGGCTTTCTGCACTACTTCTTCTACCGACTGCGTTTCTTCGATAACCGGAATTACTCCGGCAAATGCCCCAAAAAGCTTTTCGTTTTCTTTACCCAGGCAGATTAAGGCTTTAATTTTCTCTTGGGCCAATGGCTTCAGGGTATCGTAATTATTGCCTTTGTCTACGCCGCCGGCAATCCAGATAATGGGTTGTTTTATGCCTTCCAGCGCATACCAAACGGCTTCCACGTTAGTAGCTTTGGAATCGTTTATATAAGTTACACCATTAGCTTCGCCTACTTTCTGCAACCGGTGGTCAGCATTTTTAAAAGTAGCCAATCCTTCTTCAATCCGAAATGGTTCTACCCCGGCCAGCAAGGCGGCAGTAACCGCAGCCAGGGTGTTGTATTGGTTGTGTTTACCAATTAAAGGCGAACCCGATACATTTATTTCCTGCGGAATGCCGGTTGCTAATGTTGTAATGCTGCTGCCCTTGTAATAAGCTTGCGTGCTCTCCGTATGGTTTAACCCAAAAGGAACGGCCGTACCATTAAAATCTACTTTCCCAAAATATTCCCGAATCAGCGGATCTTCTTCGTTGTAAATAAAGAAATCAGTTGGGGCCATGTTTTGGGTAATGCGTAATTTTGATTGTGCATAGTTCCCGATGTTATAATCGTAACGGTCCAGGTGATCGGGGGTAATATTCAGCAGAATGGCAATGTGGGCTTTAAAGCCATACATGGTATCTAACTGAAAGCTACTCAGCTCTACTACATAATATTCGGCGGTATCTTCAATTACTTTGGCGGCTAAACTTTCGCCAATATTTCCGGCTAGTTCGGCATTTACCCCCGCAGTTTTTAGCAAATGGTGCGTTAAAAGTGTGGTAGTGGTTTTTCCGTTGGTGCCGGTAATACAAATAAACTTAGCTTTAGAATAACGGGCTGCAAATTCTATTTCCGAAATAACCGGAATACTTTTAATCTTAGCTTGTTTAATAATTTCGGCTTTATCCGGAATACCCGGGCTTTTAATTATCTCATCAGCGGCTAATATTTTATCGAAACTGTGCGTACCTTCTTCGTAAGATATATTTTCCCGGTCGAGATGTTCTTTATAGGCCGGTTTAATATTTCCCATATCCGATACAAATACCTCTACTCCTTTGGCTTTTGCCAAAAGAGCTGCTCCTACGCCACTTTCGCCGGCTCCTAGTATCGCAATTGTCATTTCGTTGGTCGTTAGTCGTTGTTCATTAATTATTTATTCCTGGTAGTTGCTTTAATATTTAACCATTAGCAGTCAGAAATTAAAATTATCTTAATTTTAAAGTTGCCAGGCTTAAGATGGCCAGCATAATGCCTACAATCCAGAACCGCGATACAATTTTAGATTCGTGGTAGCCTATTTTTTGGTAATGGTGGTGCAACGGCGACATCTTGAAGATGCGGCGACCTTCGCCGTACTTTCTTTTGGTGTATTTAAAATAACTCACTTGTATCATCACCGATAGGTTTTCAACAATAAAAATACCGCACAGGATAGGAATTAATAACTCTTTGCGCACAATTAAGGCCAACACGGCAATAATGCCCCCAATAGCTAAACTACCGGTATCGCCCATAAAAACCTGAGCCGGGTAAGAGTTGTACCACAAAAAGCCAATACAAGCCCCCACAAACGCAGTACAAAATATTACCAGCTCTCCGGAATTCGGGATAAACATAATGTCCAGGTAATCGGCAATAATGGTATTACCAGAAATCCAGGCAAAAATGGCCAAGGTTATACCAATAATGGCGGAAGTACCGGCAGCTAATCCGTCTATACCGTCGGTAATATTGGCGCCGTTAGATACCCCGGTTATAATTAAGATTACCAGCGGAATATACAGGAAACAAGCCCATTGCCCAAAAACTGGCTCGACAAAAGAAAAGAGTGTGCAATAGTCGAGTTCGTTGTTCTTTAAAAAAGGAATCGTGGAAATCATGGATTTCACGTCGAGGTACGTAGGCGAAGCATCTACCGCCGACAAAGCCCCGGTGGCGGGATGTACATATTGCCGCACCACTACATCGTCGCTGGTAAAAAGCACGTAGCCCACAATCAAGCCCAAGCCCACCTGGCCAATAACTTTAAATTTACCCGCCAAGCCTTCTTTATTTTTCCGGAAAACTTTTATGTAATCGTCCAGGAAACCAATCAGGCCCAACCAAATGGTAGATATCAGCATTAAGATTATATAAATATTATCGAGGCGGGCAAAAAGTAATGTGGGGATTAGAATGGCCATTAATATTATGATACCCCCCATGGTTGGCGTGCCTTTTTTCTCCATCTGGCCTTCTAAACCTAAATCACGGATGCTTTCGCCTACTTGTTTGCGTTGCAGCATTTTAATTAAGCGGCCACCAAAAATCATGGCAATCAGCAAAGAAACCAGCGTAGCCATACCGGCCCGGAACGAAATATATTGAAATACTCCGGCACCATACAGATTATATTCTTGCTTAAGGTATGTGAATAAGTAGTATAGCATTTATCTTTAAAATTACTTAAGCCGACAAATTTTATTACCGGTTTAAGCTATGTAACATCTGGTTTTACTTTCCCAAAACCTGGAAAAGCTGGGTTAATATTTTTTTATCGTCGAAATCGGTTTTAACCCCTTTTATTTCCTGGTAAGTTTCGTGGCCTTTACCGGCTACCAGAATAATATCCTGGGTATTGGCCAAAACACAAGCCGTTTTAATGGCTTCGCGCCGATCGGTTATGGTCAGGGTCTTTTTTAAGTCGGTGGGCTTTACGCCGGCCTGCATCTGGTTTAATATTTCCAGGGGATCTTCGTACCGCGGGTTATCGGAGGTTAATATTACCCGGTCGCTGTACTGGCAGGCAATATCGGCCATAATGGGCCGCTTGGTGGCATCGCGGTTACCGCCGCAACCCACCACCGTAATAACCTGTTGCTCGGGCCGCCGGATTTGCTTGATCGTGTTCAGCACATTTTGCAAAGCATCGGGGGTGTGGGCATAATCTACAATGCCGGTAATTTGGGTATCCGATACAATATAATCGAAGCGGCCGGCCGCCGAAGACAAGCTTGACAAAATGGTTAGTACTTCGTCGGGGTCTTCGCCTAATAAAACGGCTGTTCCGTAAACGGCCAGCAGGTTGTAGGCATTAAAAGTACCAATTAGTTTGCACCAAACTTCTTTGCCATCTAGTTCCAGTTGCAAACCCTGAATAGAGTTATCCAGAATGCGGGCTTTAAAATCGGCGGTGCTGCGCAGGGCATAGGTATACGTTTTAGCAACTGTATTCTGAAGCATTACCGTTCCGCGTTTATCGTCGGCGTTTACCAGGGCAAAGGCTTTCTTCGGCAGAAAATCAAAAAACAACTTTTTTGCCCGGATATATTCGTCGAAAGTTTTGTGGTAATCGAGGTGATCGTGGGTAATATTTGTAAAAATGGCGCCGGCAAATTGTAAACCGGTTACCCGGTGCTGCACCAATGCGTGCGAGCTCACCTCCATAAAGCAATACCCGCAGCCGGCTTTTACCATTTGCGCAAGTAAGGCGTTCAGGCTAATGGCATCGGGGGTGGTATGGGTAGCTGGCACTACGGTTTCGTTAATCTGGTTTTGAACCGTAGAAAGCAAGCCAACCTGGTGTCCTAACTCCCGAAACAGTTTATGTAACAGCGTTACGCAAGTGGTTTTACCATTGGTACCCGTAACTCCTACTAATTTTAATTTCTGTGACGGATTTTCGTAAAATGCGGCGGCCATATACCCCATGGCGGCCGCACTGTCGGTTACCTGCACGTACGTTACGGCTGGTTGTAATTCGGTGGGCAACACCTCGCAAATAACTACCCTGGTGCCCGCAACTATTGCCTGCGGTATATAAGCATGTCCATCGGTTTGTACTCCTTTAATGGCAAAAAACACCGTACCGGCTTCTGCCCGGCGCGAATCGAAAGTTAAGCCATTTACCTCAACCGTTTCGGTGCCCAGTATTTGCAGTCTTTTTACGTCAGATAATAAATTGGTTAATAGCGGCATTAACTCAGCGTTATTACAATAATACTTCCTTTTTTAATGGGCGTACCCGGCTCCAGCGATTGCTTCTGGACCCGGCCTATTCCTTCGGTGCGTACTTTCAGCCCCTGGTTACCCAGCACAAATAAGGCATCGCGCAGGGTCATACCCTCCACATCGGGCACCCGGCCCACCATTAATTTATTTGGCCGCCAAACCATCGATTGTTTCTGGGTATCCACTTTTACCCATTCTTCGTCGGCTGTTCCGTGCGAACTAACACCCATTTTATTGCTAATCAGGGTGAGTTCTTCCTGGTTGCCAGCTTTTACCGGCGGCAGTTTTTGTCGGTCGGTTACTACCCGGTTAGCCAATGGTTTGTGTAAGGTCAGGTCGCGGGCATAAGCTTTATCGGCCAGTTCCCGGAAAACCGGGGCTGCTACATCACCGCCGTAAATGTGCCCACGCTTAGGCGTATCGATAATAACTATACAGGAATATTTAGGATTGTCGGCGGGGAAATAACCGGCAAAAGAAGTTGAATAATCTTTTATGTATTTACCATTTTTAATTTTCCAGGCGGTACCGGTTTTACCGGCTACTTTATAATGCGGGCTTTTTACGTGTTTACCTGTACCCCGCTCTACCACACCTTCCATGAGTACCCGCAGTTTTTTCACGGTTTCTTCGGAACAAATGCGGGTTGGGTTAAAATCGTCGGCGTTATAGCTTTCGATTACCATATCGGCCTTGCGAATTTCTTTTACAATAATAGGCGTAACCTTAATACCATTATTGGCCACTGCATTGTAAAAAGCCAGCGTTTGCAATGGCGATACTTGTAAACCGTAACCAATGGCCAACCGCGACAAAGAAGTCTGGCTCCACCGGGGGTCGGCGGGGGTACGAATAAAAGGTTTGGCTTCGCCGTGCATCTGGAAACCTAAAGGCTTATCTAAACCAAACTGGTGCAGAAAATCGGTGTACTTTTTCGGGTCATGGCCAAAATATTGCTCCACGAGCTTGGCCGTACCGGGGTTAGATGATTTTTCGAATACCTGCGATACCGAAAGTTTACCATAGCCACCGCCTGTGGCTTCGCCCATACTTTTACCCCCGATTAACTGGCGGCCCCGGCCGGTATCAATAGAATCGTAAGGGGTGAGTTTGGTACCTTCAAAAAGCGCCATCATAGAAGCCAGTTTAAAGGTAGAACCGGGTTCGGTACGGCCATGGTTACCTACGGCGTAGTTGTAATTCTCGACGTAAACGCCTTCTTTTTCTTTACCCAGGTTGGCAATGGCTTTAATTTCGCCGGTTTTAACTTCCATTAAAACCACACAACCGTACTGGGCATTATTGGCTACTAAAGCCTTGTACAACGCATTTTCGGCTACGTCCTGTAAGTTAATGTCGATGGTGGTTTTAATGTCGTAGCCCGGCAATGGTTTTACATCGGTCCCATTGTAAACCGGTTTGTTACCACCCGCCATACGCTCAAACAGGGCTTCGCCATCTTTACCGGCCAGGTAACTGTTGTATGTATATTCTAAACCCGACCCATTTTTATCTTCGGTAATCCGGCCAATGGTGCGTTGGGCCAGGGTACCAAACGGCCGGAAACGCTTGTCTACTTTCTCGAAAATAACGCCGCCCTTGTTTTTACCCGCCCGAAAAATAGGCCACTGCGCCATCATTTTCTTTTCCTGGTAATTTAGCTGACGACTGTTTATGCGCAGGTAACGCTTCTTCTCGCCCCGGGCATTCATAATCTTGCGTCGGTAACCTTCCGGCGATTTATCTTTATAAAAACGCGATAAAAGCAAAGCCAGGGAATCGATACCTTTGTTAAAAGTTTTGGCTTCGCAAATGGTGGGATCGAAGGCTACGCGGTAAAATGGCAGCGAGGTAGCCATAATGCTTTCGTTATCCGAAAGTACATTACCCCGGGTAGCGTAAACCGGCAAATAAATAATGCGGCTTTCTTTTTGGAGTTGCACCCACTTGGGGCCTTCTACAAACTGCACGTAAGCTACTTTGGCTACAATGGCCCCGGCAAATAAACAAATAGCCAAAAATGCTACCCGCACCCGGGTAACAATAGATTTCTTAATATTCTTCGCCATTTACTTCAATCTGATAAGGGGGTGAAGAACTTTCGACAATACCGGCCGGTAATACTTTGCGGGCTACTTCTGACTGCTTGCTGGCTTCCATGTACTCAGAGGCTAAGGTCGTGTAGTCGGCCCGCAAATCTTCGGTTTCATTTTTAATTTTATCAATTTTCCGGATGGTCTTTTCGGCGTAATGGGTGTTGCCAATGTAAAAAATAGCTACCAGCATTAAATATAAAATGTAAGGCAGAAATCTTACCGGCAAGCCATGCTGGAACAGCACATCCATGCGGGTATAGCGGTCCAGCAACTCAAAAATGCTAATGCCTTTGGGGCGCTCGGGTTTCTCGGGCTCCATTTGCGGCACCACACGTTGCGCATTAACCCGGCGCTGAATCCGGGGACGTTCTTTTACGGTGTTTGTAGCCATTTTTAAAGTTTTACGTGGTAAGTGGTAAGTTTTAAGTTTTGCATGCGTCGCTTTCCTCCTGGCCTTCTACTTTAATTACTTATTTTCTAACACTTATAACTTATGCTTTATTTCTTACAGCTTTTCGGCTACCCGGAGCTTAGCGCTTCTGGACCTGCTGTTTTCTTGCAGTTCTGTAGCCGATGGTGTTAAGGGTTTGCGAAATACCGCCTCAAAGGGCTTCTTCTCGTTGCCAAACAAATCTTTTTCTACCTCGCCAAAAAACTTACCGGTACGGATGTAATTTTTTACCAGCCGATCTTCGAGCGAGTGGTAAGAAATAATAACCAGACGCCCGCCCGGTTTTAATACTTCTGCCGTTTGCAGCAGCATTTCTTCCAGCGCTTTTAGTTCGTCGTTTACTTCCAGGCGCAACGCCTGAAACACCTGCGCCAAGTATTTATTTTCTTTGCCTTTGGGCAAACAACTCTTAATAGCCTCTTTAAACTGCCCAATGGTTTCCAGTTCCTGGGCGGCCCGTTTTAGCACAATGGTACGGGCCAGCGTACGGGCATTTTTTACTTCGCCGTAAATGCCAAATAACTTATGCAAATCTTCTTCGGCGTAAGTGTTCAGAATATCTTTAGCCGTTTTGGTACCCTCCTGATCCATGCGCATATCCAATGGCCCATCAAACCGGGTAGAAAACCCTCTTTCGGAAGTATCGAACTGGTACGACGACACGCCCAAATCGGCCAGGATACCATCGGCCTGCTTTACCCCGTACAGGCGCAAATATTTTTTCAGGTACCGGAAGTTGGCCTTTACAAATGTAAATGCCGGGTTGGTCAGCTTTTGAGCTTCTGTCTCGGCATCCGGGTCCTGATCGAAACCATATAGTTTCCCGGTGGTCAGCGCTTCGGCAATCCGGGCCGAGTGGCCACCACCGCCAAATGTTAAGTCTACATAAATGCCGTGGGGCTTAATATCCAGGGCATCTACCGATTCCTGTAGCATTACCGGTTGGTGATACGCCATTATATTCCGGGTTGAATGACAGGCTGTTCGCCTAAATATTTTTGTGCCAGTTGCGAGAAGCTTTGCTGATCTTTAATCAGGAAGTCTTCGTATTTATCGGGATTCCAGATTTCGACCCGATTGCCTAACCCCACTACAATTACTTCTTTGTCTATATCGGCGTAGCGCACCATGGTACGGGGCAATATAAACCGCCCGGTGCTATCCAGTTCTATTTCGGTGTTGCCCCGGAAAAAATTCCGCTGAAAAGTACGGTACTCTTCGTTAAACTCGTTCAGGCTAGCAACTTTGTCGTAAATTATTTTCCACTCCGTTTGCGGATACAAAACCAGGCACGGCTCAAACCCCCGGGTCAGGACCACCTGGTTGCCGGAATCATCGGGCAGGTTGGCTTTAATCTTAGCGGGTAAAACCAACCTTCCTTTCGGGTCTAGCTTGCACTCGTATTCGCCGGAAAGAAAGTTCATACACTATGTTTAGTCTCCGGCTAAAATCCGGAGTAAACAAAAATACGGAATACAGAAATTAAGTCAACCACAATCTCCCACTTTTTACCACTTTGTGGATAAATTATGGTTATCAACTCCACTTATACACATTATCCACAGGTTACCCACGGGTTTATTTTGGTTATACCACGGTATTTTAACAATAATAAATTGGTATATTTCTGTAAAATTGGTTATAAATACTTATGTAATAAACTTTTAGCTTCCAAAAAACCCGTTTTACCAGCTGTCTGATTTATGTAGAAAAATAAAAGTGGGAGAAAGTGGGATGGATTTCCGGAAGCGTACTATCTAACACAGGTACTATATAAGCAAAAAACCTCCGGCAGATGCGGGAGGTTGACAGGTAAATAATATCAGGGTTTTTCTTTATATAGTTGCCACCAAGGCACGTAAGGTTTATCGTGGTGCTCGTAATGGTAACCAAAAAAGTAACAGCTTATAAAGGCCCAGGTGTGGTTTTTGGCTTGGGTATGCGCTTTGTGTGTATTATCGGGCGCATGCTCGCCGCGGTGCGGCAGGTAAGTACCAAAATAAAATAACTGAAAAGTAGCCAAAATAGCCGGAATCATCCAGAACAAAATTACGTTTTCCGGGGCAAAAAAAAGCTTCAGCAAGTTAAAAGTTAAGGCCATGAGCACCAGTTGCTGCCAGGTAATATAATTTTTAAGAAAGCTGAAATACCAGGCAAAAAAATTACCGCCGTGATAATCCGGGTCCTGGCCGGTAGCTACGTGGTGGTGGTGGGCATGGTGGCGGGGCAACAAACGGTTAAAATTATTATAAGCAAACAACCCGGCAGCCAACGTGCCAATAAATTTGTTTACCCGGCGGTGGCGCGAAACAACCCCGTGCATGGCATCGTGGGCAGTAATAAATAAGCCAGTATACAAATGGGTTTGCACCAGCAAAAACAAATAAGGTACCGGCGAATACAAATTAACCGGGAAATGTAGCAGAAACCACAGACTACCCGCCCAACTCAGGATAACCAAAATTGCTATTATAACGCCGGTATGTTTTTGCCAAATGGTCATAAAAGTTTATTCGTGTTTAAACCAGAACAAGTGTTTGCCGCTTAAAGTTTTAAATCAACTTTTAACAAAGCTATACAGGCAAATTTAAGTAAACTATTTTTTACCCACCCGCAAACCTTTGTGCAAAGCCTTTTTTGGTCTAATTATTTATTTAAAAAAAACACCGGCTGCAAATTTATGCATTTAACAACTTTTATAAGACTGAATCCCAATAAAATGCACTTTAAAACAATAGGTTTTGCCTAAAACTAATAACGCAGCAAATTCGCGAAAGCACTTACTTATCTATTACTATTTAGTGTATAAGCAAATATTTATGTGTTTAGAAGTTTGATTTTAAATATTTCTAAATATTGGCCACAACCCTTGATTTGCATACAACCTTCCGGGCTTTGCATACAACCGTTTTTTATTTCGTACCGAACTTTGCCCTACTAAATAAATATTATGGAAATAAAAAAAATAACATTAGGAAGTCAGGGTTTGATTGTACCGGCTATTGGGTTGGGCTGTATGGGCATGACCGGCTTTGAAGAAGGCAACATGTACGGCCCGGCAGATGCGCAAGAAGCAATTGCCACCATTCACCGCTCGCTTGAACTAGGCGGCAACTTTTTAGATACCGCAGACTTATATGGCCCTTTAAAAAATGAGCAGCTTATCTCGAAAGCGATTCGGGGCAATCGCGACAAATACGTTATCGCTACTAAATTTGGTTGGGAGATAGACGATAACAACAAAGTAACCTGGGCCATTAATGGCAAAAAGGAGTATGTAAAAAAGGCAATTGAGCGTTCCCTGAAAAACCTCGGCACCGATTATATTGACCTATATTACATGCATCGCCTGGATAAAAGTACCCCCATTGAAGAAACCGTGGCCGCTATGGGTAGTCTGGTAAAAGAAGGGAAAATAGGTTACATTGGTTTATCGGAAGTG
This sequence comes from Adhaeribacter sp., assembly GCF_057359045.1. Classification (NCBI taxonomy): domain Bacteria; kingdom Pseudomonadati; phylum Bacteroidota; class Cytophagia; order Cytophagales; family Hymenobacteraceae; genus Adhaeribacter; species Adhaeribacter sp. The sequence continues at coordinate 33,795 of NZ_JBMQUD010000066.1, read as the reverse complement.
TCTTCAGAAACCGTAGAAAGAGCACATGCCGTACACCCAATTACCGCAGTACAAAGCGAATATTCATTATTTGAGCGAACGGTAGAAGAACGGGGTGTATTGGAAACATTGAATAAACTGGGCATTGGCTTTGTGGCTTACTCGCCGCTGGGCCGCGGTTTTTTATCCGGACAAATCCGTACGATAGACGATTTACCAGAGAATGATTTCCGGCGGGCAATTCCACGGTTTCAGGAGGCCCATTTTCATAAAAACATAGCATTAGTTAAAGCAATTGAAGCATTGGCAGCAGAGAAAAACGTTAGCTCGTCTCAGTTGGCATTGGCTTGGATCATGAGCAAGGGTATTTTACCAATTCCGGGTACCAAACGCAGAACCTATTTGGAGCAGAATCTGTCGGCTACTGCTATCCAGTTAAGCGAAGCAGACCTGTCGCGCCTGGAAAGCATTGTACCTTTAGGCACGGATACTGGTAAGCCGTACGATGAATTTAGCATGGGGCTGATTGATTAATTATTTCTAACGGCTGCATTTCTGAACAATGCAGCCGTTGTGCTATCAATCTTAAATTTTAAATTAGTGTTATGAACGCAATTAGATCTGTTTCAGAATTTCACCGGCTTTTGTCTTTGCCCGAACCCCGGCATCCGCTGGTAAGTGTTATTAATCTGGCCGAAAGTATTTTTCTGGAGGATGACGTCTGGAAAGGTTTTGTAAACCGGTTTTATTGCGTAGCCTTAAAAAGAGACGCTAAGGGCAAAGTAAAATATGGTCAGCAACATTATGATTATGATAAAGGCGTTTTAAGTTTTACCGCCCCCAATCAGGTGCAGTATTTAGATTTACGGACTATGGAATGCGGTTCGGGCTATCTGCTTATCTTCCATCCCGATTTTCTGCTGAGGCATACTTTGGCAAACACTATACATACTTACGGTTTTTTCTCTTATGCAGTAAACGAAGCATTGCACCTTTCTGCCGAAGAAGAAGAGGACCTTATTACAATTCTAAAAAAAATTGACCAAGAATGTACCCATATTGACAGGCACACTCAAGAAATTATATTATCCCAAATTGATCTGCTGCTCAATTATTCCAGACGTTTTTACGAGCGCCAGTTTTTCACCCGCAAAAGCAACAATCATCAGCTCATTACAAAATTTGAATACCTGGTAGATAATTACTTTAACACCGCTCACCAAGAGCAACCCGGTTTGTTAACGGTACAATATATAGCCAATTTAATGAACATCTCACCCAACTACCTAAGCGATCTGTTACGCATCCATACCGGGCAAAACACCCAACAACATATTCATGAAAAGTTGATTGAGAAGGCCAAGGAAAAACTATCTGTTACAAGTTTATCAATCAGCGAAATTGCTTATACACTAGGTTTTGAACATGCGCAGTCGTTTAGTACGCTTTTTAAAAAGAAAACCAAAATGTCGCCACTGCAATTTCGACAATCATTTAACTAACAAATTCAAGGGTTCAGGATTTAAGGTAAAGTTTAAGCAGCTCACAAGTTAAACAACTACAGATACCTTAACTGGCTTATATATTGTATGATTTCTCTTATGAATACATTCCTAAAGCTATCAATATCTACCGAACTATAAGGTAAGTTACTCTAAACGGGCCAAGTATTTACTGATATAAAATAATTAACTGGCAGAGGAAAACACACCAGCCGGTTGGCTTAATAAGAAAGCAGAATATCGCGTACGTTTTCCATGAGCCACATGGGCGTAGAGGTAGCACCGCAAATACCTACCGAGTCGCCGGGCGAAAATAAAGCAGGCGAAAGCTCTTCTACTTTGGAAATAAAGTAAGTATTTGGATTGGTGTCTTTGCAAACCTGGTACAACACTTTGCCATTAGACGATTTGGTACCCGATACAAAAACAATTTTATCGAAGCGGCTGGCAAACTTACGTAAGTCTTTGTCGCGGTTAGAGACCTGGCGGCAAATGGTATCATTGGCTTCTACGGTAAAACCGCTGGTTTCGAGGTGGCTTTTTATTTTGTAAAAATTATCGGTACTCTTGGTGGTTTGGCTGTACAGGGTAATATTGGCTGGCAATTGGTGTTGCATCAGTTCTTCAATATTCTCAAAAACCACGGCTTGGTTGCCGGTTTGGCCCAGCAGACCCAGCACTTCGGCATGACCATGTTTGCCGTAAATATAAATCTGCTCTTTTTTATCGTACGATGTTTTAATGCGGTTCTGTAGTTTAAGCACTACCGGGCACGACGCATCAATTAAATTTAAATTATTTTCAAGGGCAATCTGGTACGTGCTGGGCGGTTCGCCGTGCGCCCGGATAAGTACGTGCTCGTTTTTTAGTTGCTGGTAAACTTCGTGGTTGATAATGCGTAAGCCCCGTTTTTCCAGTCGCTCTACTTCTTCATCGTTGTGCACAATATCGCCCAGGCAATACAGGTAGCCCTGCTCAGCCAGAATATCTTCGGCCATTTGAATGGCATAAATTACCCCAAAGCAAAAGCCGGAATTTGGGTCGATATGTACCTGCAGATTATACATATAGCTTAAACCACCGTGTTGGTTATTTGTTTTGTTTTATTTCTTTTCAGCAGTTCATATATCGTAATGGTAATCAAGAGCATTAACATCGAGTACATGGTGTCTTCGGCCGGAATGGTAGTAATCCGGAGGCCCAGGTTGTGCTGGTTGTTGTACCAAACAACCGGCAAAGCGGTAAGCACCCCATTTACCAGCAGGAACGGTATTAAATGTACGAAATATGCGGTAAAAAATCTACCCAGAATAATTTTTTTAAGGAGTAAATAATGCACAACCAGCATGATAGCTAACCCCAAAAATGTAATAGAGGTGTAAAGCCGGGGCAAAAACAGTAAACCCAGCGGCACCAGTAAAATAAGTAAGCCCAGTATAAACCAGTGGGCGTACGGGTATAAATAATCTTTTTTAATGTAGGTATTCAGGGTTTCGTAAATAAATACGCAGGCGTACGGTACGGTAAAGAAAAAAAGTATTTCTTCCAGAGGTAAACCAAAAAAGTACCAACCTACCAAATATTCGGGGTTAAAGCCCCACACCCCAATGCGGGTAAAAATACTGTCCCAGAGAATAAACAATAAAGCATTGGCCAGAATAGCCGGAAACAAGGCCGGCCAGTTTTTGTAAAACTGCACCCGCTTATCAAAAGAAAGAATAAAAGGGAAAAAGATGGTAAACAGGTTCAGATATAAATAAATATACATCAGGTTTTTAGATTTTGGAGCTGCTTTTTCTCCTGTTCGGTTAGCTGATCGGGGTGTTTTTGCAAGAAATTACGCATTATCTGGTAAACTTCGCCGTCTATATCGGATTTAGGATACCGGAAAATACTTTCCAGGAATACTTTTTTATCTTCGTCGAGGTGGCTGCTCATGTTCAGGTAGCGCGGAATAAAATATTCGAGCGAATACCGCAAAAAACGTATTTCGGCTACCTGCGGGTTTTTGGCTATTATTTCTTCGAACTGCTGTGCCGAATTACGGAGGTGTTTTATTTTGGAATAAGGACTCCAGGCGTATTTGGCCATCATGCCTTCGGTGCTTGCGCCAAACCCTTGTACCACGGGGTCATTGCCTTTATATCTATTCAGGTGCTGTAGTAGCTTCTCGCAGGTAGCTTTATCTTTGGCGCTTTTCTCGTACAGTTGGCGCAGATCATGTATTTTGTAAGAGTTCTCAAACTGAAAAAACAAACCGGTAAAGAATACGCTAAGGGCTAAAAGTAAATTGTGCACGATAAGCTAGATTGTGTTAAAACGGTAACGCAGGTAAGAACCTACCAATAATGCCAATTTGGTATTATCTGGTACTCTTACGCGTTCCGACAAAATTCGTGCCGCTGGTAAGTGCTGAATTTTACGAAATAGCTTTAAATAATAGATATAGGCCAGGTAAACGCCCATGCGCGCCGACTTGGGTAACTGTAAAATACCCTGGTAAGCCGCCTGAAAATCGGCCAGAATATCTTCTTCTATAGCGGCTTTACAATCGTTATCGAAAGAACGGAAATCTACTTTAGGGAAATAAACCCGGCCGCGTTCTTTGTAATCGCTTTTCATGTCGCGCAAAAAATTCACTTTCTGGAAGGCCGCTCCCAGGCTGCGGGCTGGTTCTTTTAATTTATGGAACAAAGCCTCGTCGCCTTCGCAAAAAACCTTCAGGCACATCAGGCCTACTACTTCGGCCGAGCCGTAAATATATTCGTCGTACAGGTCTTTGTTGTAGCGCTGGTCCAGCAAGTCCATGCGCATGCTCTTCAGGAAAGCATCGATAAAAGACAAATCTATGTTGTATTGGTTTACCACCGCCTGGAAGGCATGTAATACCGGGTTAAGGCTTATTTTTTTCCGGATAGCTTCGTAGGTGCAGGCCTCAAAATCGTCGAGCAGGGCGGCTTTGTCGTAATCATGAAAGGTATCTACAATCTCATCGGCGAAGCGCACAAAACCATAAATGCCATAAATTGGGTAATGAAATTTTTTATCCAGGGTTTTAATCCCCAACGTAAAAGAAGTGCTGTACTGCTGGGTAATCAGCTGGCTGCATTTGTAGCTCGTCTGGTTAAATAATTCCATCATTTTTTTAAGCGTTTATGTACTTTACAACAACCAAACCTGCATCTGCTCCTACCCTGCCGGTTATTTATTTAAGTTACCGGATTTCTTTTAATTTATGTATTAATTACCAGTTTAATTAACGGTAAGCTTGGGTAATTTCCTGGGCCACTACCTGCCCCGATATAAGTGAAGGCGGCACACCAGGCCCTGGCACCGTAAGCTGACCGGTATAATATAAGTTTTTTATTTTTTTACTTTTAAGGCTAGGTTTTAAAATGGCCGTTTGCATTAAGGTATTGGCTAAACCATAGGCATTGCCCTTAAAGGCGTGGTAATCATTTACAAAATCCTGATGCGCGTAGCTACGCTTAAATATTACGTGCGGCCGTATTTCCTGGCCGGTTAATTTTTCGAGGCGCTGCATAACTAAATCATAATATTTCTCCCGAATGGCGTTTGTATCTTCTAAACCGGGTGCCACCGGAATCAGGATAAATAAATTTTCGCAACCCGGCGGCGCTACTGTATTATCGGTTACTGATGGCGCCGACACGTAAAACAACGGGTTGGCCGGCCAGCGGGGTGTTTCGTAAATTTCGCGGGCGTGCGGTTCAAAATCCTCATCGAAAAACAAATTATGGTGCTGCAGGTTTTTTAAGCGTTTATTTATGCCCAGGTAAAATATTAACGAAGAAGGTGCCATTACTCTTTTTTGCCAGTAATCTTCGGAGTAGCTTCGTTGGGCCGGTCCCAGCAATTTATCTTCTACGTGGTGGTAATCGGCACTGGCTACTACCACCTCGGCGTTAAACGAACTGGTACGGGTATGCACCTGGTTTATTTGGTTATTATCCGTAGCAAAAGAAGTTACTTCCTGGTTATAATAGAACTCTACGCCCTCGGCACGGGCCAGGTTTTCCATCCCTTCCACAATCCGGTACATGCCGCCCATGGGGTACCAGGTACCTAAAGCAATATCGGCGTAATTCATTAAACTATAAAGGGCCGGGGTATTTTGCGGCAAGGCTCCCAGAAAAAGAATCGGGAACTCCATTAACTTAATTATTTTATCGTGCCGGAAAAACTTACGCACGTGCTGGTGCATCGATTGTAAAACATCTAACCGGAAAACATCTAACAGCAGCTTAGGGTCCAGAAACTCGGTAAAAGAAAGGCCGGGTTTGTAAACCAGTTTATTTATACCTACCTCGTATTTATAAGCAGCTTGTTTTAAAAAAGCTTCTAACTGTTTACTACTGCCGGGCTCCAGCGATTCGAACAAAGTCTTTAATTGGGGTAATTGCGCCGGCACCGGCATAAAATCATCGGCACCAAAAATAACAGTATAAGATGGGTCCAGGCGATGCAGGTGGTAAAAATCGGCGGTGGTTTTGTTAAATTTTTTAAAGTATTTTTCAAATACATCGGGCATCCAGTACCAGCTGGGGCCCATATCGAAAGTAAAACCCTGTGCTGAAAAAGAGCGTGCGCGGCCACCCGGGGTACTGTGCTTCTCTAGCACTTTTACCGCAAACCCTTGCTGCGCCAGGCTGGTAGCTGCCGCCATACCAGAAAATCCGGCTCCTATTACAACTACTTCCTTTTGTTTACCCATGTACTGTATACCGCAAGTTCTTGCCTTTGATTGCGCTTACGGCCGGTTAAAGCTAAAAAAATTAATCAGAACAAACGCTGCCGGGCTTTAAGCCGCCGGATTGTAAACGCTCAGCATGTCTTTTAATTCTTTGCGGGCCAGGTGAATCCGGTTTTTTACAGTACCAATGGGTATTTTTAATTCTTCGGCTATTTCCAGGTATTTATAGCCGGTAAAATACATCATAAAAGGTGTCCGGTATTCTTCATTCAGGTAAGCAATGGCATTATCTATGTCTTTTAGGGCAAATTTAGAAGTGGCGCCATTCTGGGTAATGTAACTTTCATCAGCATTCAGGTACTTCAAAAAATCGGTGTTATCGAGATTGCTGCTGCGCTTGGTAATTTTATTATAATTATTAATAAAAGAATTGCGCATAATAGTATAAAGCCAGGCTTTTAAGTTAGTACCGGCTTTAAACTTTTCTTTATTGGTTAGAGCTTTTAATAATGTCTCCTGAATTAAATCCTTGGCGTCATCCAGGTCCCGGGTCAGGTTCATGGCAACTGGCTTTAGCGAATAGGACAACTTCTGGACCTGGTTGGTGAATTCAATTGCAGTCATTTTGTTTAACTTTATTATTAAAACTTTAGACAAATATAAACTACAATACGGTTATACACAAATATTGTTTATAATTTTAACAACAACTATAAACAATAATTTAAAATACCATTTAATACTTAGGATAAACCAGCCTAACGTACGTCTTTAATAAGAGAACCGGATTTACCCAAAAGAAAAATATTTTCAATTAAGATTCAGGCACTTAAGCATAATGGGGCTTAAATGAATGGGAAAGATTGGTTTGTCCCGGAGAACTGGGCTGGATTTGAAATTCTGGTATAGCACGAAAAACATTGCTTTCTGTCAGAAATACCTGCTGGCCAGAAATACAGAATACCAGAAATAGGTTTGTTTAGGAAGTAATATTACCGGTGCCTATAAGCCTCCCGAACAATTATTGTTGTCCTGAACTTGTCTAGAAAACTATATTAGCTCTATAAACTATTGGGCAGCTGTATTTACAAATAAACAAGACCCGAATCAGGTAAGCGCCTTAACCAAGTGGTTAGATTATAAGCTTATAGTTTAGGCACTATGTTTACTTAAGAGAAGCAGATTTATTTTTTGGAAAAGGGGGTTTAAAAAATAAATATTTAACCGCGTAGTTTTTGAGGGTTGGCCACCGGCAAATATTATTCGCAGCCTACTGGTCATGAAAAGCAGACCCACACTGTTTACACCGCATTATTTAAGTGATCGATAAACTCGGGCAGGGAATTGATACGGGACAAATTACCCGGAAAAGTAAGATGCTCCTGGTGCACTAACGGCCCACACACGTATACGGTAGCCGCCCTGGCAGCCGCGGCTAAAGCATTCAGATAAGGCTGCATGTGCTCCCGCTCCGGAACCGAAGTAAAAACCGTGAGAATAAAATGCGGCTGGTAAGCCAGAATGCTGGTTTCCAGATCCGGAAAGGGTAAATTTTGCCCCAGGTACACTACGTGGTGGTTACGCGCCCGCAGCAAATAATTTACAAAAAGCAATCCTATTTCGTGCAGTTCGCCTTCGGGCAAAAACAATAAATAACGCGTAGCTACACTGGGTTTGGCAATCACTTGCCCGTCAATGGCTACTACTATTTTCTGCCGGATAATATTGCTCACAAAATGCTCCTGGGCCGGACTAATGCTGCCCGCCTGCCACAAAATGCCTACTTTAATCAGGAACGGACAAATAATATCCAGCATGGCCCGCTCCAAACCTTTCTGCAGAATAATCGTGGAAAGCGTGCGATCAAAACGTTCTTCGTCCATTTCAATCATGGCCAGAATGAGGGTATTCATTTGCTGCGGATACTGTACCGTTTTATCGGCAATAGTCATAACCGCCTCGGCTATTTCGGAGCCCGACATTTTGGCAATCCGGGATATTTTAAAGCCGTGCTCGTTCAGTAGCGAAATATTCAGAATACTTTTTAAGTCTGTGTCGTCGTAAAACCGGATGTTGGTTTCGGTGCGCTTGGGGTTTAAAATATTATAACGCTGCTCCCAAATACGAATGGTATGCGCTTTAATGCCAGATAAGTTTTCCAGATCTTTAATAGAATATTGCGCCACCCTTTTTTAGTTATGAATACTTCTTTTTTTGCGGGCCAATTTAAAATATTTTACCGGCACCCAGAGCATGCCAAATACTTCAGAACCGTCCCGATCGGTTGTTTTATGGTGTACCTTGTGGCCTATATTAAGGGCTTTAAGATAAGTGTTGGAGGTTTTATGAAATAATTTTATCCGGCGGTGAATAAAAATATCGTGCACCAGAAAATAAGTTAAGCCATACAAACTAATGCCGGTGCCAATCCAAAAACGATAATCCATTTTTTCGCTGCCATAAATAAAAAAGAGCATGGCCAGCACCCCGTAGTAAGCAAAAAACAAATCGTTGCGCTCAAAAGCGTGGTTATGCCGCACGTGGTGCGAACGGTGCAAAAACCACAACCAGCCGTGCAATATGTACTTATGGGTAAACCAGGCTACACCTTCCATGAGCACAAAAGTAACCAATACAATACCAATGTTCGCCAGCATAATTAAACAACCTAAAAATTATGTTTATGTTTAAAATAACCTTTTTACCAGGTAAATTTTTCTTTCTTCAGAAAAGCGGCTAAACCCCGCTGGCAATCGGCGGTGCCGCGGGCCACTGCATTCATGTCGGCTGCGTAGTGCAGGCTTTGTTCCAGGGTAAGATCGGGCAGATGGTAAAGCATCTCTTTTACCAGTTCCATCGATTGCCCTGAGTTTTCCCGGCAAAGCTTTTGGGCAAAATCAAACACGGCGGCTGGCAGTTCATCGGGCGGTACCACGTAATTGACCAGGCTTAAGGCCAGGGCGCTTTCGGCAGAAATCAAATTGCCCGTCAGTAATAATTCTTTCGTACGCGATTCGCCTATTCTCCGGAGTAAAAAAACGCTAACTATGGCCGGAATAAACCCAATTTTTACCTCGGTATACCCAAACTGCGCTGCGGGTACGGCAAACACCAAATCGCAAACCGCCGCCAAACCACAGCCGCCGGCAATGGCGTGGCCGTGCACCTGGGCAATTACTACTTTTTTGAGCGTATAAATTTGGTGAAACAACTGCATGAGGTGCGTAGAATCATACAGGTTTTCGGAGTAAGAATTCTGGGCCAAAGTATGTAAATAAGCCAGATCGGCACCAGCACAAAATACATCGCCGGTAGCCTGTAACACCACCACTTTACAGGTGGCGTCGTTTTCGGCTTGTTCAAAAGCTAGTTTTAACTGCCGCACCACTTCGTAATTGAGCGCGTTGCGTTTATCGGGCCGGTTTAAAGTAATGTACCCTACTCTTTCTTCTGATTTGTATTGTACAAAATCCATAGGCCAAAATGCGCTGTTTATTCTGTCAGATACCGCCGGAACGTTTTATAAGTTGCCGCCTGAAACCATATTGGCCGAAACGTATCTTATTACTTTTTGTACTTAGCCGGCGGAGTTAATTTTTAGTGGTCGGCAGGTAACCCAGGTATGCCCCGTTCTTATGCTGGTTGTAATAAATTATACCAGCTTGGGCCAAGGCTTGTTCCAGGCGTTGCTGGTACCGGTAGCCATTGGCACTGCCAATAATTATTCTTGTTTCTTTTAACTCCGTTGGCCAGCGGTTTACCGGGAAATACGCATTTTGGGTTAACAAGATGTAATCGGGCTTAAGTTGAGCCAAGCTTTCCAGGTTAAGCCGTTGCCGCAAAATGAATATTTTTACGCCTTGCCAATGTATCAACCAATTATCATCGGGCAATAGCCGCACCGGCACCGTTGTTGTTTTCCGGAGGCTGTTGGGTAACGTGTCGTGGCTAACTACTGCCAGACCGGCTTGCTGCACGTGGGGTTGCAACACATATTGCGCGTGCCGCGGGTTAAAGAAAAAGCTACTATCGGCGAGCAGGTGCAAATACTTACCCTGAACAAATCCTAAAGTTGTAGCGCGGTGCGTGTGGTAAATTACCCAGTGATTATTTTGGTTACGGGCAATGGTTTGGATTACTTGCAGGCCGCAGAAACACATTAATAAACCCGTAAACAAACCAAAATACAGTAGCTTTTTACGTACCAGAAATGCCACCAATAAAACCAGGAGCCCATACAGCAGCCAGGTTTGCACGACCGTAAGGCTAAAACCATCTATTACCGGAAAAGGCACCCGCAACAACCAGGCATTGCTTTGGTTCATAAACGAAAGCAAATACGTTAAACCTATCCCCAGCTTAACCGCTACGGCCGGCCACCACGTTAAAGCCAGTAACAGCAAGCCCACTATTAATGCTACGTTAGAAAGAGTAATGGCCACCAGGTTAGCCATCAGAAAATAAACCGGGAACTGGTGAAAATAATAAAGCGTAAGCGGCAAGGTGGTAATTTGGGCGGCCACGGTAGCGCAGGCCATTTTCCAGGTAAAATTTAGCGGGTAAGCCGCTGGGGTAAGCAAACTTTGGAGTTTGGGCGTAAAATATACAATACCAAATAAAGCCAGAAACGACAACTGGAAACCTACATCCAGCAAATAATACGGGTTTATGAGCAGCAGCAGAAAAGCCGTAGCCGCCAAGGTATTGTAAATATTGGTTTGCCGCCGGAAAGTATCGGCAACTGCCAGGAACCAAAACATAAGCACGGCCCGAAGCACCGACGGCGACAAAGCCGTTACAAAGGCATAAAAGCCAAAAAAGCTGAATAAAATTATAAACCGAAAATATTTAAACCGGCGGCGTTTACTCCATTTGCCCAGCAGTAAGTTAATTATCCAGAACAATACTGCTACGTGTAAACCCGAAACCGCCAACACGTGCATAGTGCCCGACCGCGAAAAGTTAGCTTTAATGTCATCGGGCAAAGCATCCCGGATGCCTAACAGCAAAGCCGCGCCTACTGCGTATTCGCGCTCCGCAGGAATATACCGGCGCAGTTGGGCATCTAGCCGGTTCCGGACCCGAATACTCCAATCCATTAAAGCATAATTAGGTTCCTGGCCCAATTGCTTAAACTGTTGACCAGCTAAATAATGCTGGTGGTATACTTGCTGGTTGGCTAAATAGCGCTGGTAATTAAATTGGCCGGGGTTTAAGGGTGGTTGTACAGGTTGCGACGCTCCTTTAACCAGCAAAATGGCCCCATAAGTTAAAGCCGGCGCCAAAGTATCTTTTTTAAGGCTTAGGCGTACCCACCCGGTGGTTTCTTGCCAGGTTCCGTTGCTTTTTACGGCTTTCACCCGCAAGGTAGTACTTGTGGTATGGGGCTTACGCACTATATAATCGTCTACCACGCCCACGTAATGGCTAATGGTACCGCTATGCCGACTTAGATTAGCTGACTGGTGCCGGGCCGTTCGGTAATGCGTCAGCACAAAGCCCAGGATAAACAGCAATAGTAAACCAGTGAGCCCCGTTACATCGGTTAAAAAGCTTGATTTCTGAAATCCGGCAAAAAAGAAAAGCGCTAAAGATATACCACTAACAATAACCAAAAGCCAGGGAAGCCAAACGGGTAACTGACCAACTGCTAAGTACGCCAGAATACCGGCACTCAGAAAAAAAGTAAAGCGTAGAAAAGGGAAAGGCGCCCACCTAAGCACACAATACCATTTTATAATGTAAAATATCGCACTCGCTAAACAGGTCGCCTTCGGTTACAAAGCCCTGGCGCTCGTAAAAAGATATCGCCGGTAATTGGGCGTGCAGGTAAACCGTTTTGCCGGGATACGCGGCTTTTACATCCTGTAAAACTTTATGCAAAATATGGCTACCCACCTCCTGGTTGCGGTAATCCGGTAATACGGCAAAACGCTCTAGTTTTATGCCTTTGTCGGTTTGGCGCCAACGGGCCGCACCGCAAGGCACCCCGTTTACAGTAGCCAAATAATGATGCGCCGTTTTTTCATGTTCGTCATATTCGGCATCAGCGGGAACTTGCTGCTCTTCTACAAACACTTTTTCCCGAATGGTAAAAGCCGCATCTAAATCCCGTATATCTTCAATCTTGCTAACAAAAACCATTTGTTTGTATGTTCCACGTGGTACGTAGGCCATATTCAGGCATTTAGGTACTACGCAAGGTTTTATATCCAGAACCGATAGTAATATTTCGTGTTTAAACCGGTATTTACCCTAAAATGAGCTTTAGCCAATAGTACGGTAAAACCGGTTTAAACAGCTAGCGCGACAAACGCTACTTATATGATTTACCTAACCCTTAACCATTAGCGCCGGCGCTTTCGGCGTGGCGATAATTATTGCGGGGCTGGTAATTCGTGTCGCGGGTTTGGGCTTGTTCTTCGGCTTTGGTATACGCTTCAATAATTTCGCGTACCAACCGGTGCCGCACCACATCTTCGGGCTTCAGTTCTACCATTACAATACCTTTCACGTCGCGCAGAATATGAATAGCTTCTATTAACCCCGATTTTTGCTTTGTAGGCAAATCTATCTGGGAACGGTCGCCGTTGATCATGACTTTCGAGTTCGGGCCCATCCGGGTCAGGAACATCTTAATTTGCATGGGCGTGGTATTCTGGGCCTCGTCGAGGAGCACAAACGCATTATTTAACGTGCGGCCCCGCATATACGCCAGCGGCGCTATTTCTATTATTTTGTTTTCGTAATAATATTTAAGCTTTTCAACCGGAATCATGTCTTCCAGGGCATCGTAAATGGGGCGCAAATAAGGGTCTACTTTATCTTTCATGTCGCCGGGCAAAAAGCCGAGGTTTTCGCCGGCTTCTACTACGGGCCGCGAAATAATTATTTTTTTAACCTCTTTGTTTTTTAAAGCCCGCACGGCCAACGCTACCGAAATATACGTTTTACCGGTTCCGGCGGGCCCCAGGGCAAATACCAAATCGTTTTTTTCTACAGCATCTACCAGGCGCTGCTGGTTGGGGCTTTTGGCCTTAATCAGGCCGCCTTTGCTGCCGTAGAGCAACACATCAGGCGCAGCCGGCACCGCTTCTTCCGGGGCCTCCGCTTCCGGCGATATATATTTATTCACGTTGGTATGCGTTATTTTGCCAAACTTATGGTAATGCTCAATCAGCGAAGAAAGAATTTCGTTAATCTTCGCTATTTCGGGCGTTTTACCTTGTATTTTAATTTCGTTGCCCCGCGAAATAATCTTGCTGCTCGGAAAAGCCGCCGCGAGTTGCTTAATATTCTGATTCTCAATTCCCAGGAAATCTATCAGGGATATATTCTCCAGGGTTATAATTTTTTCTACCAAATTGCTCTAGGTTGTTTACCGTTTAAACTGAATTATTCTTCTAAAATATTTCTACTTTTGCAATTAACAAATATTGTGCAAATTTAATTCGTAATATATGCCTCTGATTACGTTTTTATCTGATTTTGGATATACTGATCATTACGTAGCAGCGGTTAAAGCCAGCATTCTGAAAATCAGCCCCCAGGCGCAAATCCTGGACATTTCGCACGCCATCGACCCGTTTAATATTGCCCATGGTTACTATGTGCTGCAGGCCGTTTTCCAGGATTTTGCCGAGGGCACTGTACACCTGGTAGCCGTAGACTCCCAAGGCAACGCCGATGGCCGGTACCACGCTGTAAAATACAAAAACCATTATTTTTTAGCGGCCGACAACGGCATTTTATCTTTATTAACCGAATCGCGGCCCGACCTGTTGATAGAAATTAACACCGAAGGCCCGGCAGCCCACCCGGCTAAACAAATTCTGGGCCCGGCGGCGGCTTTTCTGGCGCAAGGCGGCGACATACGCGAACTGGGTACCGAAACCAAAAACATGCGCGAGCTCCTAAACCGACAACTCCGCCTAACCGACCACGCCATTACCGGCCACGTAATTCACGTAGACCATTACGGTAACCTGATAACCGATATTACCCAGGACAGCATTGACGCCATTGGGCACGGCCGTACCTTTACCGTTAAATTTGGCCGCGAAACTGTAGAACGCTTTAGCACCAACTTTAACGCCGTAGACGAAGGCGATTGCGTTTGCGTATTTACCAGTTCGGGGCAGCTTACCATTGGTATTAACAAAGGCAACGCCGCCGAACTCCTGGGCCTTTACTTCGATTCGCGGGTAGATATTAACTTTTACCCGGCGGTGTAAAGATTTGGGTTATACCCGCCAACCCCTACAGAAATATTCTCTTAACTTTTATTTTTCTTACGAGTACATACCAAACACTAATAGTGTAGCGGGCAACCAGGCAAATAATATTACCATGGGCATACCCAAAAATTAAAAATTATTGACTTTTTGAGCGCTGGTATTTAAAAACTAAGAACACAATTATGTTAATACGGGTGGTACGCATGACTTTCCGGGAAGACGAAGCGGCTTCATTTTTAAATATTTACAAAAATGCGCAATCCGAAATCCGGAATTACCCGGGCTGCCGGCATTTAGAGCTGTGGCGCGACTCCAATCACCCGTATATTTTTACCACTTACAGCCACTGGGATTCCGAAGAAGTTTTAAACCAGTACCGGCACTCGGCTTTCTTTGCCCAGGTTTGGTCCGAAACCAAAAGTTTATTCTCCGCCGCACCGCAGACTTTTTCGTCGGTGGTAGTAAGCTTTTAAGCTGGCTGGCCAATAAGGCATAAATACCTGGAAACAAACCGTGCCAGAAGAACTACTTTTTATAAAAACTAAAAATGCAAAACTACTTTAGCTTTTACGAGATACCCGAAAGCTTTCTGCCCGACGAAGGTTTGATAAAGCAGAAATATTACGCGTTTAGCCGGCAATACCACCCCGATTTTCACGCGAACGAAACGCCCGAGAAGCAAAGCGAAATATTGGCGCTCTCTACGCTAAACACCAACGCTTACCGCACCCTGAGCAACCCCGACCTGCGCATGCAATATATACTGCAGCAGCACAACCTGCTCGAAGAAGGCAAAAACAACGAATTGCCCCAGGACTTTTTAATGGAGATGATGGACCTGAACGAGCAATTAATGGAACTGGAATTTGACTACGACCCGGCCACCTACCAAAAGGTTAGCCAGGAAGCTACGGGTATTGCGGCCGCCCTCGATGCCGATATTTTACCAACGCTGAACCAATACCCTATGCTGGAGGGTTTTACCCACGACGAGGCCCTGCAACAGGTAAAAACTTATTATTTAAAGAAAAAATATTTATTGCGAATTCAGGAAAGTTTATCTAAGTTTGCATCCCAATCGTAACACAGGGCACAGAACTAATCGGGTTCGACCCCGGCTCTGGGTACATAAATATTGGAAATTCTACCTGCCCAGATGGCGGAATCGGTAGACGCGTTGGTCTCAAACACCAATATCTTCACGGATGTGCCGGTTCGACCCCGGCTCTGGGTACATTAAAAGCCTTGCAAGTTATTTGCAAGGCTTTTTTGTTTTTAGCAACTTTATAAACTGTTTTTAAATTTTCAACGATGTTAGGTTGTTGGTTAAAGATGTAATAAATATATTAGCACAAGAATCATTATTAGGTGAGTATTAGATGATAAAACCTAATAGATAGAAGTTGCGAAAGTTGTAAGATCTTGATCATAAGATCATAAACATTTAAAACATATGTCTAAAAAGCAGGAGCAAGAAAGCCAATCTGACGAAAATAAATCATCCGAAGAAAAAGACATAACATCGCAAAAGGCGCCTATGTGCGGCTTGATTATGCCAATTTCCGATACTAATGGTTACTCTATTGGACACTGGCTAGAGGTTAAAGAAATGTTAACTGAAACAATTGTAGAGCTTGGTTTTAATTGCAGACTTGTTAGTGAAGCGGATGAAAGCGGTAGTATTCAGAGCCGCATTATTTACAATGTATACAATGATGACATTGTTGTTTGTGATGTAAGCAGTAGAAATCCTAACGTCATGTTTGAATTAGGTTTACGACTTGCTTTTGACAAGCCTTTTGTTATAGTTCATGATGGGCAACTACCCTTTGCTTTTGATATAAATACGTTAGAACACCTTCAGTATCCTGCTGATCTGCATTTTTTTAAAATTAAACAGTTTAAAGGAAAGCTTTCTCAAATGCTAAAAGCCACAAATAGGGCATCTAAAGACCCCGGCTACTCTGCATTTTTGAAAAACTTTCCCAACTTTATTTCAAAAGGGTTGACTCAACAAGAAGCTAATGAGACCCAAATTATTTTAAACAGTTTGAACCAGTTAACTAATGAAGTAAGGGCTCTAAAGAAGACTGAAGGTGAAAAATATTGGATTTCTTCCCAAGATAACCCATATGGAGGATCATTAGGCTTTGTTGCTAGGAATTTTAAAGTTCCAAATGAAGATCTAATTTCTTATGGTACAGTTCTTCCTGTTGAAGATATAAAGGAAACATTACTTGAATATTTAAGAGTAACTGATATAGGGTTTGAAAAATTAGAAGACAAAAATAAAAGGGAAGATGTAATTAATAAAGTAATTAATTATAAAAAGTATCCGGGGTTTACGCAAGGAGAGATAAGAGCATTTATGAACAAATATTTATTAAATCTCTATAAAGATTCCAAATCATAAGCAAGCATATATCTAGATTTTGCCTTCGCCGTGTCAGGTGTTATCACCTGACACTTACTCTGCATAATGCGTAATAAATCTCCAATCATCTACATTTAACAAATAATACCGGGCAATGGAGTAATAATAATTCTCCGGCAAATCTGCTAGCTTCCATTTTTCCTGCACCGGAGCCTGGTGAATATAATCCAGCTTTTGTTCAAACACCGGCCTAGACCACAATGGTACAGATAACGGCCGGTGTTCCCATATCTGATAAGAGCGGTCTTTTACCTGTACCCGAAATTTCGCCAGTACGGCCGGATGGCTTTGTGTAAATCAAATTTAATCTGTTGGGCGGTATACTTCAGAAAATCCCGTTGCACATCGGCTTGTTTAATATGCTCCCACATTTGCCAGATTACATGCAGGTGGTTGGGCATTAAAACAAAGCCAAACAGCTTTATCCGCTCTTTTTCTACCAAGAATTTCAAGCTCGCCATTATAATATCTTTGTATTTGTCTGGTTTTAACAAATGCTTCCAATCCAAAGCCGTGGCGGTAAAAAATTGCGGGTGTTCTGTGAGCATAATTAAAATTTGGTTTGATTGTCTTAAAACCGCAACAAGGGAAATGGTGTCAGGTGATAACACCTGACACGGCAGCAGATTATTGTTTACTAAAATAGTATTCTTTTACAAAGCGTCTGATGCGGCAACTAAATTTAATTTAAATTACAAGGCTGGGGCTTTCAATTCAAGCGGCGGGCTTCTAATGAATCCAGAATTTCCGCCTGCGCAATTCCTCCGCAGAAAAAGTTTGGGGTAATATTTCAGCTAAATAAACCAGGAAAATATACAAAATATCTCTATGTTTATGTGCACGAACACGCATTTCAAGTTTCAAGAAAGCCTTAAAATCAGTTATTAGCTATGCGCGCGGCAGAAAAAGCTTTTATTTGATACCTGGTTGTTAATAGTTTAATAAAAATTTCCTCATCTGGCATTAAGTTTATGAAAAAATTATTATTTGGTGCATTACTCTTTTTATTCATTACCCATACCGCTGCGGCGCAGGAAAAATGCCCTATTATTCCGCTGCCCCAAAGCTATCAGCAGACCAACAGTACTTTCCGGCTCACCAACCAAACTGCCATTGTACTCGCCGACCCTACTTTACAACCGGTAGCTTATTTTTTACAGAAAGAAATATTAAAGCAAACCGGACAAACCCTGGCTATTCTGCCTAAAAAACAAGCTGGTCCGCAAATAATATTACAAGTTGCCAAAAGCAAGCAGGCACAGCCTGAGGCTTACCAACTTACTATTGCGGCAGAAAAAATAGAAATAAACGCGGCCCAGGCGCACGGTGCTTTTAATGGGGCCATATCGTTGTTGCAACTGATAAAGCAAACGCCGTTGAAGGAGAATACTGTGGTGCTGGCCGGCTGCAAAATTACCGATGCCCCGGCGCTGGCGTGGCGCGGATTAATGCTGGATGAGTCAAGGCACTTTTTTGGCAAAGAAACCGTGAAAACATTATTAGACTGGATGGCTTTTTATAAGCTTAACCGGTTTCATTGGCACTTAACCGATGCCCCCGGCTGGCGCCTCGAAATAAAGGGTTACCCCCGGTTAAACTTAGTAGGGGGCGTGGGCAACCACTCTAACCCTAATGCAGCCGCTACTTATTACACCCAGGAAGATATAAAAGAAATAGTAGCTTATGCCGCCGAGCGTTTTATAGAAGTAATTCCGGAGATTGATATGCCAGGGCATGCCGCTGCGGCCAACAAAGCTTACCCCGAGTTTAGCGGCGGTGGCTCGGCCCGTTATCCCGATTTTACTTTTAACCCGGGCAAAGAAGACACCTACAGCTACTTAACCAAAATATTGCGGGAAACTGACGTGCTTTTTCCGGGCAAAAAAATACATTTAGGCGGCGATGAAGTACATTTTGGCAACGAAAAATGGAAAACCGACACCCACGTGCAGCAGCTTATGCAAACGAAAAAACTGCCCGATTTAAAAGCCGTGGAGTTTTATTTTATTAAAAGAATGGCCGATTCGCTGGCCCGCATTAACAGCAAAATATTGGCCTGGGACGAAGTAGTACCCGCCGATTTACCGGTAGAAAACACCATTATTTTTTGGTGGCGCCATAATTTGCCCGATCAGTTAAAAACGGCTTTAGCCAAAGGCTACCAAGTGGTTATGTGCCCCCGCATTCCGTTTTATTTCGATTTTGTGCAGGATGCCAACCACCTGTCGGGCCGGAAATGGCAAGGCGATTACAGCTCCCTGGAAAAGCTTTATGCTTTTTCTTTAAACTCCTACCCGAGCATTATTACCGAAAAAAATAGAAAACAAATATTAGGCTTTCAGGGCGCCCTCTGGACCGAAACCATTGCGTCTGAAGCGCGGCTAGAATACATGCTCTTTCCCCGGATAAGCGCTTTGGCCGAAGCCACCTGGACTACCCCGGAAAAGAAGAATTTTGATGCGTTTAAAGGCCGCATGGCAGGCCATTTTAAACTATATCAGCAAGCGGGTTTACAGTATTACAACCCACTGCAACCAAACTCCCGCCCCGAAATTGTCGATATTTTCGAGAACAAAGCGATTGAATAAAGCCTGTTTTAAAGCCAATGGGTTTTAAGTTAATTGTAAAAGTCCTTAGCCAAGCTTTCATTTATCGTTAGGCATGAAAGCTTGGCTAAGGGCTGCTGCCTTAAAAGCTTAATTTATATTCTGATGGTTGAGCATCCAGTTAATGCCGTATTTATCTTTTAAGGCGGCGTAGTAAGCCCCCCAAAACATATCCTGCAGCGGCATTGATACTTCGCCGCCTTCGGCCAGGGCTTTATATAGCCTTTCGGTTTCTTCCCTGGTTTCGGGTTCCAGATTAATGTGCATGTTGTTGCCGGGCTCTACTTTAAAACCCATGCTTTCCGGCACATCAGTGGCCATCAGTACATGTCCGTTCATAATGGTGAGTTCGGCGTGAATAATTAGATTTTTATTTGTATCGCTTATGGGCGGCGCATCGGCCGGCATTTGCAGGTCGCCGAACCGCTGCAGCCCGTTACCGGTAAATTTGCCGTTAAATACCTTCTGATAAAAATTTAAAGCCTCTTCGGTATTGCCCGGAAAATTTAAATAAGTGCTTACCCGTGCCTTATTACTGGTTTTATTTTGCTGCCGCAGTTTAAACTGGGTACTTAAATAATGATCCAGATTTTCCAGGCCGGCGGTAAAGCCTTCTTTAAAGCCCATCTGCATTACGGTTTCTAAATCTTCCAGCTTTTCGAAGCTTATGGCAATGTTCACAACGGTGGTGTCGTCGGTTGGGGTAAATTCGTTTTCCCACAACGAGCGGGGCATACTATGGTCGATATTTCCGTTCTCGTCGCAAAAACCATCCAGTCCTGAAAAGCTTTTCTGGGGTTGTATGCTTTTGTAGTCGGCACGGCACCAGTGTTCTTCTCCTTCGGGCCCCACCATGGCGTACAACCAACAGCCGCCCTCGGTAAAGTCCATCGATTTGGTTTTGGTTTGCCAGGGCTTGGGCGCCCACCATTGGTCCAGCAGTTGGCTTTCGGTCCAAGCCGACCACACCAGCGGAAGTGGCGCATCGAACTCCCGTTCTACCATAATTTTTTTGTTGGCTTTGTCTACCGCAAAGTTCATTAACAGGACATCTCTCATTTTTTTTGCTTTTTTAGGTTGTTTAATACTTCATCTAATTGGTTAAAGCGTTTTTCTAATAAGCCTTTGAACTGTTGCAGCCACTTTTCAATTTCCTGCATTTTATCAGGGTTTAAGTGGTAGTAAATTTCTCGCCCTTGCTGCTCCTGCTCCACCAGCTCACACTCGGCCAGAATCTGAATGTGTTTAGATACTGCCTGCCGGCTACTGTCGAAATGTTCGGCAAGTGCATTGGGGGTCATGGTTTGCACGGCCAGCAAACATAAAATGGCCCGTCGGGTTGGGTCGGCTATTGCCTGGAAAACATCTCGTCTCATGGTAAGTAATATTATATGCAACCATTCGGTAGCAATTATACGCGCAATTAATTAGTTGCGCAAATTTATTTCCGTTTTTTTATGAATTACTTATTTCCAGGGAGATAAGGTGCTTGGTTTAACGGGCCGCAACTATATCTATTATGTCCTATAAACACTTCTGCCTTTTAGAATTAAAATAAAAGAAGGAATTAGCTATAAAAACTACTAATCCTATACCTCCAAAAAGCCCAGCATTTTTTGAAAAAACATAAAGCCAAGGATAAATTGCTAAAAGCAGTATACAGAAATAAAATATGGTACCCATTAAAGTAAATTGAGGAGACTTATTACTAGCATTTATTACTTTAATAAACCGTAAGGTTGAGGCAAAAACCACTATTAATGTAAAGAAAATAAAGAAAAGGAGTATATATATGAGGCTTAGGCCTATATCGCCATACTCTACCGCAGCATATAAACTACCACTAACAAATAATAATATAATACTAAGTGTATACTTAAGCTTTATCATTTATTTTTTCTAATATTTTTCCTTACAAATATGTTAGCAATGGCGCCTCTTTCTAATAGTTATCAAAGTACCGGGTTAAAAGTTTTTTATTCTCTATGTCCACTAGGTAAGTTGCTTTATTGCCATTGTCTGTTGAATCAAGTCGTTTAAAAAGAAAGCATTCTTTGCCCAGCGTTTTTCCTACTACTTTACCTAAACCTCCTTGATAATCATATCTGTAAAAGTCAGATGTATCTAGACGAACAACTGCTTCTGGTACAGCAAATTCATAATAACCACCCTGTTGTTTTACATCAATTATTGCAGCACCTTTTATTAGTTCTATGGCTTCGTCCTCTGTTGGGAAATTTCCAGCATAGGCGCCTCTTTGGTAACCGAACACGTTTGTCCAAAATCTGACTGCTGCATTATTAGCAGGAAAGACGAATGGCTCAAAACCTACAAAAATGCAACCAGAAGATGTTGAGGCCACACGAGTCTCTCTGTCGATGCCATGGTAAGTCTTTGGCCCACCTATTCCCTGTAGTAAAGCTGTCCCAGCGAAATAGCTGGCAGACCCCGTCAAGAAGTTACAACTAGGAACAAAGAGCCAAGCAGAAAAAATTATATACCATTTTAAACTAGATTTCTTAACAATCAAATAAATTAAGATAGCAAGCCATGCGATGAATCCCAATGGCGAAAGCAGGAACATCCAAAAAGTCGCCCAGGAAATCATCAGGCCTGCAATTGCCCAAGACTTTGCTTCGCTTTTTACTTTTCGGTCTGTTATCATAATTGCAGTATTGCCAACGGGCCGCGGCTAAGGCACGCTTTAGTGTGCTTTTGCTTGTGTTGTGTGACGTATTTATTCTTCTGGTGTGCTATAATCAAAAACTTCTGCGAAATCCATTTGTTCTTCGTTCCACTCAAAAGCATTTCCGTTTGAGGAGAAAACATTTTCAAGTTTAGGTTCTATTTGTAGAGCCTCGTCCAAGGTAATAATTGTAAGGTTTTCTGGGTTATTTATATAATCATCTTCTTCGTTTCCATGGAATAATTGCCAGCCGCTATCTTGTTCGTTGCTTATGTTTCCGCGTAAAATCCAATTTATTTCTTTCTTTTTAATCGCTTCGAGTGAAATAATAGCTTTTAAATTCTCATCAAATGGAGGTTTAATTAGAATAGATGCAATGTGACCTTTATTGAAATTGACAATGTCTCCAATATTAAGGTCATTAATATAAACTGGTTGATTAGTTAAATAGCCCTTGCATATTTCATTGTTTATTTCTAAAATTTCAACCCACATTCTTTCATCTCTACAGTTGTCATTATTCTGAACATTGAGCACATATATTAGTCTGACAAAATCTCCTTCTTTCAAATTATCTAATTCTTCAGGAGTTGGAGCTAAAAATCTTCTGGGATTCTCTTTTTGTTTTTCAGTAATATCTTCTAGATAATAGGATTTTGCCATTCTTTTATTTTCAACAGGATATTTCTTTGTATGACTAACAACTCATTTATAAATGTAAGCTAACTAAAACCCACTTATTTTCTCTTTTCCAAATATTTAACTACCGCCAGTCTGATATCGGCTTGGGGGTTGGGCAGCACCGTATTTGTGGGTAATATTTTAAGAACTTCGGGGTTCTTTGGATTAAGAAAACCCAGGTTAGCTTCCTGGCCGGTAAATAAAAAATCGGTAAGGGCTACCCGGTACGTTTTATTTATAGCCAGAGGCTGGTTTTGGATGCGCCAGGTATTGCTGGCAGCATCAAAACTTACCGTTTCGTTGTAAAGCAGAAAGCCACCGTTACCGGCATTCTTCCGGCCTTGGGTCAATGTTTTTTCGAGTAAGCTGCCTTTTAGTATTACTTCTTTAATGCCCCCGCCAAAAGGTAAAGTTCGGAGAATATCGTACTGTGTAACCGGGGCCGGCAAAATATCATCTACCCGAATAGAACCAGCGTTTACCAAAACCACCTCGGCAAGCGGCGCAGCTTCGGCTACCGCTGCAACAATTAACCTGGTTAAATTAGTAGGTTGCCTTCTTACCTGGCTTTCCCGTCCATCCAGGGGTTCGGTTTGGGTAAGCAATATTTTTTGGGCATCAAAACCCAGGGCCTGGTAAGTATTATCGGCAATGCGGGTCCATTTGTGTACCACCTGGGTGGTGGCACTATCCAGGGCTACGGCTTCGTTCAGGTATTTTAACTCTGGCCGGGCAACAACTTTCTTTTCTTTTTTATCCAGGTTTAGCGTTACGGCATACGCCGATTTGGCATTGGCGTGGGCTTTGGTAATAAATACGTTGCCTACTTTTTCGAGGCGCATATCGTGTTCGTGGCCGCCCAGAATAGCTGCTAAACCGGGTAATTCACGAGCTAAAATTAAATCTTCCCGGATGGTTTGGTGGGTAATGGCTACTATGGCATCTACCGAATCTTTTAAACCGTTGTATAAGTCTTTTGCCGTGGTCAGGGCATCGGTGTAGGTTACGTAACTGGCTTTGTTAAACGGCAAGGTCAGGCCTATAATGCCAATTTTAGCGGTAGTACCATCGGCATCTTTACAGGTTAAGATTAAGGATTTAGGGAAAGAACTGGTTTGCGCACCGGCCGTTCTGGCAAAAGGTATCGTTTGTCCGTTTACCCGATGAAAAACATTAGAAGCAACCCACTTAAAAGCCGATTCGTTTAGGCGTTCTTGCAATTCATTTTCTTTAATGTCAAATTCATGGTTACCAAAAACGGCCAAATCCAATCCGGCGGCATTCAGGCCCTCCACCATTTGCTTACCCCGGATGGGCTTGCCTGCGTAGGGCAAACTGTTATACACCGAAGGGCTTAAAAAATCGCCGGCCATTATTAAAAAGGTATTCGGATTTTGCCGTAAATATTCCTTTTTTAAAGTAGCTACCCGGGCCAGGCCGCCTTCTTTGCCGGCTGCTAAAGGCTCAATCTCGTACACATCATTTATCTGCAAAAAAGCTACTTCTATCCGGCCATCGTCGGGGGCGGTTTGGGTAGCATTTGGTACAGTTTTACAAGTAACGGTACCCAGCAGCAAGCCGATAACAGCACACCGGATTAAATATTTCATACCCTTAATTTAGCAGGTTTAACTGTTAAACCCAATAAGTAAAATGCTGTTTTAAAGTTAAAACTAAGCTAAATATATTATGGGCCTATTGCATGGTTTAAAATATTACCTGTTGCTGATTCGGCAAGCACCAGTGGCGTAAATTCGCTATTAGTTACAAGTTGCCAATCCTGCCCAACCTCAGAATAGGGGTTATTACCGGTTATCAAGAGCCTGCTAATAGATTTTTGTTGTTGCAAACCTTAATAGCATTATAACTAAGCCCATTATATCTTCTAACATCGCTTAAAACATAATGCACCTGTGGGCGTTATTCCTAAAAAACTTTACTTTTGGATACACTTATACGCCCATTCTCCTACCCGATGCCAATCCTTTACCCGGTACGCCTGTTTCTTTTACTTTTTATCTTCTTATGGTTAGGCTTATCTAAACAAAATACCGCCTTTGCCCAGGCCAAGGTAACTTTAAGCGGCACGGTACGGGCCGGCGATAGCGGCGAAAACCTGATTGGCGTTTCGGTGCAAATTCCGGAGGCACAAGCGGGTACCAACACCAACACCTATGGTTTTTACAGCTTGTCGGTCGCGCCGGGTACTTACACGGTTATTTTCTCTTACGTGGGCTACCAAACACTAAGCCGCCAGGTAACCATAAACAGCAACCAAAAATTAAATATTGATTTACCGGCGGGTGCCCAGGAACTCGGCGAAGTTTTAATTAATGCCAGCAGCCTGGAAGAAAAATTAAAAAGTACCCAGATGAGCGTAGAGCAATTAACCGTACGGGAAGCTAAATTATTGCCGGCGCTGTTTGGCGAAGTAGATATTCTGAAAACCTTGCAACTAAAACCCGGCGTGCAATCGGGCGGCGAAGGCAGTGCCGGTTTGTACGTACGCGGCGGCGGCCCCGACCAGAATTTATTTCTCCTCGACGAAGCCACCGTTTACAACGCCTCGCACTTGTTTGGCTTTTTCAGCATTTTTAATTCCGATGCCGTGCGCAGCGTAGATTTGTACAAAGGTGGCTTTCCGGCCCAATTTGGCGGGCGGTTGTCGTCGGTGGTAGATGTAAAGCTAAAAGAAGGCAACAACAAAAAATTTGCGGCCAGCGGCGGCTTGGGTTTAATCGCCTCGCGCCTGACCTTAGAAGGCCCTCTGAAGAAAAACAAAGGCTCTTTTATTATTTCGGGCCGCCGCACCTACGTAGATGTTTTTACCCGGCTCCTGAACAAAGTAAACGAAAACGACCCTGACTACAACCCTATTCCGGGCTATTATTTTTACGACCTCAACGCTAAATTAAATTACGACCTCGGCGAAAACGACCGTATTTACCTCAGTGGCTACCTGGGCAACGATTTAATTGGCTTCCGGAACAGCGGTTTTAATTTTGATTTTAACTGGGGCAACAAAGCCGGTACCCTGCGGTGGAACCATATTTTTAATCCTAAATTATTCGCTAATACTGTTTTTACTGCATCCAGCTACAATTACAATATTACCAACAGCATCCAGGATTTTAGTTTTAACTTAAACTCCAACATTAAAGATTTAAGTTTTAAAACCGATTTTGATTATGTACCCGGCAATGCGCACGCCTTTAAATTTGGGGTTCAGGCGGTACACCATACCTTTAACGTGGGTCGGCTTAAAGCCGGCTCCGAAGACAACAGCATTGCTTTTAATTCGGGCTCGGCCTATACCGGTATAGAGTACGGCGTATATGCCACCGATGACTTTAACCCCAGCCCTAATTTTACTTTAAACTACGGCGTACGATTCTCGGGCTTTACCAATGGTAAAAGCAACTTTACCGGTCTGGAACCGCGCTTATCGGCTCGATATGCCTTATCTGAAAATACCTCTTTAAAGGGCAGCTACACCCGCATGATGCAGTACATACACCTGGTTTCTAATTCCGGGGCTTCGCTGCCAACCGATATCTGGTACCCATCTAACAATACTGTGCGGCCCCAGCGGTCGCACCAGGTAGCCCTGGGTTTAAGCCATTTATTGGGCCGCGGTAAATATTTAATTACCAATGAGGTGTATTACAAATGGATGCTAAACCAGATTGATTTCCGGAACGGTGCCCAGCTTTTTGTAAACAATAACCTCGACGAAGAATTTTTATTTGGCCGGGGCCGCAGTTACGGCAACGAATTATATTTCGAGAAAAAAGAAGGCCGCACCACTGGCTGGGTGGGTTACACGCTCTCCTGGACTTACCGGCAATTCTCTGATATTAACGAAGGTCGCTGGTTTCCTAATCGCTACGACCGCCGACACGACATAAGTGTAGTGGCTTTGCACCAGTTGCGCCCGCGCCTGCACCTGACCGGCACCTGGGTATATGGCACCGGTAATGCTTTTTCGGTACCGGTTTCACGGATTATTTTACAAGGCCAAACCGGCAATAACGAAACATTTGTACCTATTTACACCGAACGCAATGCGTACCGGCAAGCCGCTTACCACCGCCTGGATCTAGGTTTGGTGTACAAACTGCGGCCCAAACGCGGCGAATCGGACCTGAGTTTTAGCGTGTATAACCTGTATAACCGGCGCAACCCATATTTTGTATATTTTGAGCAAGTGAAGGCCGATGACGACCGCACAACCATTGGTTTCCGCGGCCGCCAGGTTTCTTTATTCCCGGTAATACCTTCTGTTACTTATAACTTTAAATTCTAATGCGTTTACCCAACTATAAATATAGTATTTTTAGCCTGCTGTTGGGCTTAGCCCTGTTGCCGCTGGCTTGCAACATGGAAAAAGATTTTGAGGTAGATTTGCCCGTAGTTGCGCCCCAGTTAGTGGCCGAGTGTTACCTGGAAGTAGGCCAACCGTACCGCCTTACTCTTACCGAAAGCAGCAGTTACCTGGCTCCACCCGAATTGCCGCTGGTAAAAGATGCCACCGTGGTTATTATTTACAATGGCCGCCGCGACACTTTGCGTTACGACCCGCATTACGATAGTAATACCCGGAAATATTATACCCACTCATCTAACACCCGCGTGCGGGGCCGGGCCGGCGATACCTATACTTTAGAAATAACCGATAAACAAGGCCGCCAATTAACCGGCACGACCACTATTTTACCCGTTGTAAAGCTCGATACCGTAGAATACCGCTACAATGACCGCGGCAAAGCTTTTCTGGTAGCCAAGTACTCCGACCCTGCCAACATTAAAAATTATTACTTTTTTAGTGTGCAACGGAATGCCGCAAACAAAAGAGCCGAAACCGACTATACCGCCGATGATATTTTGAACGACGGCAAAGCCGGGGCTTTTGGCACCGGTTATGATTTTGAAAAAGGCGATACCGTTATTGTTTCATTGTTTCACCTGGAAAAACCTTATTACGATTTTTTTAACTCCGTAGAAAATGCCCGCGATGCCAACGGCAACCCTTTTGCCCAACCGGCCAGCTTAACTTCTACGGTAAAGGGCGGCTACGGTGTATTTACCTCCCTCGTATACGACCGCCGAAAGATTATTCTAAACTAAAACACCGCCGTATAATTAAGCTGTATTGCCTTCATTTATCGGACACACGGCAAAAAAGAATATTATTTAAAAAATTATTTAAAGTTGAGGTGATAATTAAGTAAGAACCGGATTAATCATAAAAAAAGCCTATGCAGACTTTAGAAAGCCCGGTAATGGCTACCGATTGGCGCCAAGCTTTTATAACTGACCGGGAAAAAACCCTAACGCAACTATACGCCCAAACTTACCCCATGGTACTGCACTATGTAAAGCAGCATAACGGCACCCCTGAAGATGCCCAGGATTTATTGCAGGAAGCCATTATATTATTTTACGAGAAAATTATCCGGGATGAACTTACTTTAACGGCGGCCGTTACCACTTATTTGATGAGCGTTTGTAAAAACAAATGGCGGCAGGAGCTCGAAAAACGTAACCGTCGCACCCGGAATATTCCCGCCGAACTGGCCAATACCTGGGAAGAGCCCATAACCGAACCCACTACCGCCAGCCTTAACCTGCTTGATTTTGTGGCCCAGTTAGGTAAAAAGTGCCAGGATATTTTAGTATCTTTTTACTATCAGCAAAACCCAATGCCGCAAATTGCCGCGCAACACCAATATCGCAATGTGCATACCGCCACCGTGCAGAAATTTAAATGCCTGGAGCGGCTCC
Organism: Adhaeribacter sp.; assembly: GCF_057359045.1. Taxonomy (NCBI): domain Bacteria; kingdom Pseudomonadati; phylum Bacteroidota; class Cytophagia; order Cytophagales; family Hymenobacteraceae; genus Adhaeribacter; species Adhaeribacter sp. Next base: position 5,172 of record NZ_JBMQUD010000066.1, on the reverse strand, counting down.
GGAATTCGCTGGCCACTTTTACGCCTCAGGATTTCCGGTAAAAAGCGCTATAAACCAGAATACGCCGAGTGCTTTGCCAAGAAATAAATTATTTAATCTAAACTAAAACGTATGCGCCCCGCCTTAGCCGAAATAAAAACTCTGGAAGCTTACCTAACCGGTACTTTATCTCCCGCAGAACAGCAGGATGTAGCAATACGGCTGCTCTGGGATCAGGCTTACGCACAAAAAATAAGCTTACAGCAATTGGCTTACGAAGCCTTACAGGTTGCCGGTCGGCAACAGTTAAGGGAAGAATTAAAAGCTATTCATAACCGGTTGTTTCCGGCTTAAATAATCGGGTACAAATAAAAACGGGCTAGTGGCAATTCTATTAAATATATAGAGCTGGCGCGAGTGGAAGTTTTCCCAAATAGAATAACAGCCGCCATGGGTAGTGTTATTACCGCCAACCTTTTAACGTTTACCGGGCCACTTGCCATAAGAACAGGTAGAAGAGCAAACATTAATGACAATTTTAATATTCTAAACAAGTTTTATTCGTAACCTGCATCAGCGTAAATTTTTAGTACAAAACAAATTCCGTTTATCTTCTTTTTCTTCCTTTAAAATATTCCTGCTGTAAATAGTAAACCGGCCGTTTGGGGCGGTCAGGAATAGCTATGTCTTTTAAAATCAAAAATAACCTTGAAATATATGTATACTTCTCAATATAATACCCAGGATTTCCGGCGATTTGCGGTGCACGGCCGGTACCAAAACGGCTTGGCCGTAGATAAATATATCTCTCACGTAGAAAACATGACCCGTTCGGTTATTGAGGAACGGCCGGTAAATTTCCGGGAAGTAGATGTTTTTTCGCGGTTAATGGCCGACCGGATTGTTTTTCTGGGCACCGCCATCGACGATAATATTGCGAATATTATTGTGGCGCAGTTGCTTTTCCTGGAATCGGCCGACCCGAAGAAGGATATTTTATTGTATATCAACAGTCCGGGTGGCTCAGTGTATGCTGGCTTGGGTATTTACGATACCATGCAATTTATTAAGCCCGATGTGGCCACTATCTGTACCGGCGTAGCCTTATCGATGGGCGCGGTTTTACTTTGCGGCGGCGCTCAAAATAAACGCTCGGCTTTGCCCCACGCCCGTGTCATGATTCACCAGCCATTGGGTGGGGCACAGGGCCAGGCCTCCGACATTGAAATTACCACCCGCGAAATCTTAAAACTTAAAAAAGAGCTTTACGAAATTATTGCTCACCACAGCGGCAAAAGCTACCAGGAAATACACGATAACTCCGACCGCGATTATTGGTTACGGGCCGAAGAAGCCAAAGCCTACGGTTTAATTGATGAGGTTTTGGTGCGGTAACACAAACGCATTTATCATTCTTAAATAAAATACAACCTGCACCGGTAAACTGGCTGGTGCGGGTTGTTCTTACCAAAATAAATTACCTAAGGTTTAAAGGATAATAAAAATGCACGACTTTTTCGGGCGTTGCCCCGGTACCTTTGTAAAACTGAACGGCGTAATCATCTACTTCGTCGGCTTGCACAAATACTTCTTCTACCCCAATCTTTTGGCAATATTCGGTAATGCTTTGCATTAATATTTTGCCTATGCCTTGCCGCTGCCATTGGGTTTTAACGGCCAAGTCAAAGACATATACCAATGGCTTGGTGGCGTAATACTGGTGTAAGGTGTAAGCTGTTAATCCGCCCACTACTTTATTTTCCAGCAGGGCTACAAAAACAAAAAAGTCTGTATTATTCAATAATATCTGCAGGTGCGTATCGTCGGGTATTGCAAAATTTTCCATTTCGAAAACATCTTCAAACAACCAGATTAAATCTTTAAACTGTGCCAGATCCTGCGAATCGAGTTTTTTGATTTGAACAGACATTTTATTTAACGGTTTTGTAAGAAACTAAGACTTACCCCCAAATTATATTGTTGTATTCAAAAGCATAACTAGTTTGTGCCTGGCCGGCATTACAAATAGTTACCTGACCAAACCGACCAGCATAGGTGTTAACTCAAAGGTATTAATTTTAGAACTAACGGCCGGATCGTTGGTGGCTATTTGGTTTGCTTCTTCTTCAGATGCTACTTCCATTACAGCCAGCCCAAAAACACCTTTGGGGTCGAGCACCGGTCCGTACACAATCGCTTTCCTGTTCGCAAATAAATCGGCCCAATATTGCATGTGTTGCTGCATGGTGGCTTTTTCGTGTTCATCCATATCCAGGTTAAAGGTAGGCCGGGGCGGTATTAATTTGTACAAAAAGTGTTTCATGGTGTATATTTTTAAATTAAAAACTAACCTAGATTGCCGCAACAAACAGCTTCACTCCTTCTCTACTAAATCTTAAGCCCGTTGCTTTACTCTTTTAGTTGCGCCTCAAAAGGCGATGCGGGTAACTGCTCTTTGTTGTACAGGTTGGCCCCAACCGGATTATCGGCCCAGGCGTACCTAACCGCTACGGGTTTAGCAATAGTGTCGTGCCACACCACTACCTGATTGCCTGTTATTTTGGCCTTGGCCCACACGTATTTTTTATCGGGGCCCGCAACGGCAAAATATTTTAATTCTGGCTGGTTCCGGGCTATCAATCCGCTGCCGGTATGCGCAAACGTGAGTATCAGTTTATTTCCCTCGCGCTTCATTGTTCTGTAAATAGGCCCCGACGACACAACTTTTTTATCTCCATAAACCAGGTTCCGGGCACTAAGGGCTAAGCGTTTACCTACTACTTGTTTATTTAACGGATGAATATCGTTCCATTCGCCGGCATCAATGGCCACGGCCATAGCGGTATTGGGTACAGCCAATAAATTGAATTGCGCTTGCCTTAATGCCGCCCAGTTGCTTTCGGTGGGTTGCTTTTGGGGTTCCATAAAATTGGCAAGCTGCACGTAAATAAAAGGTAGTTTGCTTTGCTGCCAGTGTGCCCGCCAATCCTGAATTAAGGTTTGCATTAAAGCGTTATAATTACCAGGGTTATCGGTGTTAGATTCGCCCTGGTACCAGATAACACCTTTTATGCCGTAATTTAGCAAGGGAGCAATCATGGCATTAAACAAACCGGTGGGTTTCCAGCGAACAAAAACCTGGGGCGCCATCGGTTCCATTTTAGCGCCTAATTTGTATTTCCAGGTTCCAGTCAGGTCCAGCGAATCAGTGCCAATTACCAGTTTATACGGTTTATCCGGCACAAAGCCGCCCCGCCCCGATTGGTTAATAACCCGGACGGAAATTTCATTTATACCGGCTTTTAAAATAGCTGCCGGAAACACATATTTGCGAGGTGGATACTGGTAACCTGTGGTGCCTACAAATTTACCGTTAATGAATACCGAATCGGCATCTACAATTCTGCCCAGGAGCAATTTGGCCGGTTTACCTACCAAGTGCGGGGGCACATTTATTTCTTTCCGGAACCACACCGCCCCATTTACCAGGCCCAAAGCATTATCGGCCCAATAGCCGGGCATTTCTGTCTGAGGCCACGCTGCATCGTTTAACAACGGACTGTACCAATTTTGTTTTAAGCCGATATCGGTTTGATTTAAAAGCCCAAACCATTTATTATTTACTTCTTTGTTGGTGTTTTCAATCTGGTTTATCAGGTCAGGGTTTTTAAACCTTTGGGCTTCGGCATAAAGCGACGGAAATTTCTTAATAGCCGGTTCGCTGATCCAGGCTTCGGCCGGCGAACCGCCCAGCGCCGAATTAATGAGCCCGATGGGTACTTTGTACTGGGTATATAAATCGTGGGCAAAAAAGTAAGCTACCGCCGAGAACTTTAAAATATCTTTTGGATTTACCTGCAGCCACTTGCCGGTTTCTACATCGGGGTTAGGTGCTTTAAAATTATACCGGTCTGGCACCTCAAATTGCCGGATATACGGGTTATTGGCCTGCGCAATAATAGCGGCGTATTTATCGCCTACCCTTTCCATGGGCAACTCCATGTTAGACTGGCCGCTGCACACCCACACATCCCCGAAAAGAATATTTGTTATAGTAATGGTATTGCTACCGGCAACGGTCAGGTTAAATGGCCCGCCTGCTGGTTGCGGAGGCAAGCTAACCACCCAGGTTTTATCTGGACCAGTAACCGCATTGTATTTTTTTTGATTAAACGTTACCGTAACTTTTTCGTCGGGTTGGGCCCAGCCCCAGATTTTAGTAATGGTGCCTCTTTGCAAAACCATGCCATCGCTAATCAGGCGCGGTAACTTAACCTCACAGAAAGCACACGTTGCCGGCAAAAAAAATATTAAGAAAAAGAATGCTTTAAATTTATTCATTTAGTAAGCTAAAATATGCGGAGTTTAAAGTTTTATTCTGGTGTTAATTTTAAACCCGTTGTATTAGGGGTAGGTTGTAAATTATTGCATTATGTTATAAATTTATACGCGGCAGTAATTGGCCAATAGATATGGTTGTACTTACTCCCATCCGGAGAGATATGATTAAATAATTTGCACGAAAAACCTTGTTATGGCACAGTTTAATTTTTTTCTTTTATTATAAAAATTTCAGGATTTGATTTTATTGGCTTTGGGGTTAAAGATAACGTGGCTTGTATATCTTGTCGTAGTATTTCAATAACCTTTTCTTTAGAAAACAATATTCTGTTATCGTCAGGATTCTCAGTCATTTGGTACCAATAAACATTCTCGGAGAGAACAAAAATATTATTTGGTAATTTATCTATTTTAATAAAATTAGCTTTACCAGCTTCTGTTTCCTCCCGTAAGCTATAATCATAATCCTGGTTAAGTCTGGTATAGTTCTTTTCTTTCCTATGTTCTTTAGCAGGTTTTGCCATATGCCCTTCGATATAAAGAATACCAAACTTGGGGTTATAAGAATATACCGACAGTACTAAATGTTGCCCTGCATTAGTCTTAAATAAGGAATAACTATTTAGATTATTATATCCGGCTTTTTTAAGTTCTTCTATAATAACCGGAACTACTTCATCTTCTCTAAGCCAAGCAGTAGTCATAGTTCTTCCTTTTAATTTAACATTTACAGAAGATTTGGCCTCTCCTATACTAGATGTATAAACAAATCCATTAGAATTCTTGTTGAAGTGCACCATAAAGTTATAGTAATTACTAGTATCTAGCTTACTGGTAAAACTTTGGGCATTG